>DATGVV010000586.1:0-16056 GCA_035299885.1 Chloroflexota bacterium
TCGCGCTCGTAGGGGTTGGCACCGCCGAAGATGCTTGTGACGCTTGGCGCCTGGCCGGCCGTGGTGGCCTTAACCCGCACCCAGGCGTGGTCACGCATGTGATACAGGAGGTAATTGAGCTCGAACCGCTTCTGCCGGTCAGGATAATCGACGGCGGTGAGATCGACGAAACGGGTATAGCCCTCGTCTTTGAGGCGCTGAATGGTGGCCGGCAGCTCTGCCGCGGTAACCGTCACTTCCTGCCGGCTTGCTCCCTGATCCGCTGCTGCAACTTGATGATGCCGTCTATGACGGCTTCCGGCCGTGGTGGACAGCCCGGGACGTAGACGTCGACCGGCACGATCTTGTCCACTCCTTGGACGACAGCGTAGTTGCTGAAGATCCCGCCGCAGGCAGCGCAGTCGCCCATAGCGATGACCCATTTGGGCTCAGGCATCTGGTCATAGATCTCCCTGAGCACCGGGGCCATCTTCTGCGACACCCGCCCGGAGACGATCATCAAGTCTGCCTGCCGCGGGCTGGGCCGCATCAGCTCCGAGCCGAAGCGGGCGACATCGAAGCGCGACGCGGCCATGGCCATCATCTCGATCGCGCAGCAAGCCAGGCCGAACATCACCGGCCACAGCGAGTTCTCGCGGCTCCATTCCTCGATGCGACTCAAGAAGAAGCCGGGGGCGCCGGTTTTGTGCTCGGTTTCGAGCACATTCAAGCCTTCGCCGGCTACCGCCACTCGAGCGCTCCGCGGCTGCGGGCGTAGACGTAGCCCACGCCCAGGATCACGAAGAAGCTGAGGATGACCCAGATGCCTGTCCAGCTGAGCTGCCGCATGAGCACCGCCCAGGGATACAGGAACAGCGCCTCTACATCGAACACCAGGAACAGCATGGCCACCAGCGCGAAGCGGACGGGCCAGCGCGCCTCGGTAGGTGTTGGCTCGGAGATGCCACACTCGTAGGGCTGCAGCTTGCTGGCGCTGGGCTTCCGAGGCGAGAGCTTGCCGGAGATGAAGATCAGAACGGTGGCCAGCAGCCCGGCCAGCCCGAGATAGATCGTCAGCGAAATGTACGTTGGAATGAAAGATCCCTCACGGATCAAGGTAGCGGCGTTTTGCCGCTTTCACGCTTATTCAAGTCTACCAATGCAAGGGCCTGCTTCCCGTTGCAAGTAGCCGTGGTAGGTGGCGGCATAAGCGGCCTGGCGGCAGCGTACCGGCTGACGCGCGCCGGCGCTTCGGTCACGCTCTACGAAGCCTCAGGTCGGCTGGGCGGCATGATCCAAACAGAACGCCGCGGCGGCTACCTGATGGAAGCGGGCCCAGACTCCTTCCTCGACAAGCCGGCCATCCGCGAGGTGTGCCGCGAGCTGGGCTTGGAGGACCAGCTCATCCGCGTGCGGCCAGAGGCGCGGCGCAGCTTCATCGTCCGCGGCGCGCGGCCGCTGCCCATCCCAGAGGGGCTGTACCTGATGGCGCCCTCGGCCGTCTGGCCGTTCCTCCGTTCGCCCACGGTTTCCTGGCCGGGCAAGGCGCGCATGCTGCTGGATCTGGTGCTTCCGCGGGGTTCCGGCCACTCGGACGAGTCGCTGGCCAGCTTTGTCCGGCGGCGGCTCGGCCGCGAGGCGCTGGAGCGTCTGGCGCAGCCGCTGCTGGGCGGCATCTACGGCGCCGATCCCGAGTGCCTCAGCCTGGCCGCCACGATGCCGCAGTTCCTGGACATGGAGCGCGGCCACGGCAGCATCATCCGCGGCCTGCTGGCGCGTCGGGAGCAAGCCTCCGGCGCTCGCTACGGGCTGTTCCTGTCGTTCCGGGAGGGCATGCAGACGCTGGTCGACGCTCTCGCTCCCCGCGCCGGCGAGGTCCGCCTGAACACTCCTGTGACGGAGCTATCCCCTCTCCCGCCGCGGCGGGAGAGAGCTAGGGTGAGGGAACCCGGTGGCTGGGCGGTGACAGCCGGCGCCGAGCAGCTCGAATTCGAGCAAGTTTGCCTGTGCCTGCCCCTGCCGGAAGCGGCCCGCCTAGCGCCCACGTTGCCGCTGCGTGCCATGCCCTATTCGTCGGTTGCAACGATCAATTTCGGCTTCCGACGCTCGCAGATCCGGCATCGGCTGGACGGCGCCGGGTTTGTGGTGCCTGCCATCGAGCGCCGCACGATCATGGCTTGCACGTTCGGCAGCGAGAAGTTCGAGGGCCGCGCGCCCGGCGATCGCGTCCTGCTGCGCGCCTTCGCCGGCGGCATGCTCAATCAGGAGGCATACTCCCTGCCCGACAATCAGCTCATCGAGCGCAGCTTGCGCGATGTGTCGGACCTGCTCGACGTTAGTGGCGATCCCGAGGAGGTCTGGCTCAGCCGTTGGCCCGACAGCATGCCCCAGTATGAAGTTGGCCACCTGGACCGCGTCGCCCAGCTCGAGCAAGCTCTCCCGCCGGCGCTCGGCCTGGCCGGCAACGCCTACCGTGGCGTGGGTATCCCCGACTGCCTCGCCAGCGGCTTCTCGGCAGCTGACCGCTTGCTCAGTCGGGTACCATGATGGGCCTTGGCCGACCGAACCAGGCTGCCCCATTTCACGCACACGGCGGCCAACGTTCTAAACAGATTCGGCATTCCTCATCAGCGTGAGAGTGACGGCGTAATCACTCTTTGGAGGCGGGGCGACACCGCGGGTCTCGTCACGGTTTACCGCCGAGGAATTGCCGATAAGCTCACTGTTATTCTTCGGCTGTCCAGCGATGGCCAGACTATCGTGGACGCAGAGGTGCTCGAATGAAAGTTGTCTACGATCCCGAATATGACATGGGCTATGTCGACTTCACGCGGGAGATCGACGGCCACCATACGGAGCGCCCCTTTGACATCGACGAGCACGGGAATGTTGTCGGCATGAGACTGGACAACCTCAGCCAGGGGGTCGATCTGACTAATCCTCGAATCCCAAAGCAATACCTACCGGAGCTGGCCCGGCGTTTGAGGCGCAAGGGCTACAGAGTCATCCTGGAGAAGCGCGAGCCCGCGCTCCGCTGAACACTACTTCCGGCGCTTGATCAGCTCCGCGTAAACGTCGTCTAGGGGGACGCCGGTGGCTTCGAGCAGGACCAGGGTGTGGTACAGCAGGTCGGCGACCTCCCAGGCGATCTCGGTGGGGGCGCCGTTCTTGCCGGCGATGACCACCTCGGCCGCTTCCTCGCCGATCTTCTTGACGATGCGATCGATGCCCTCCGATAACAGCTTGGCCGTGTAGGAGCCTTCCGGGCGGTCGCGGTTGCGCTGGGCGATGACGGCGGCCAGCTCCTCCAGGACCTCGGGGCCGGCCGCGATATCGCCCTGGTAAAAGCAGTTCTCCTCGCCGGTGTGACACACCGGACCGGTCGGCTCGGCCAGCACCAGCAGGGTGTCGCCGTCGCAATCCGGGATGACGTCGCGGACGTCCAGGTAATTGCCGGACGTGGCGCCTTTCTCCCACAGCTCCTGGCGGGTGCGGCTCCAGAACCACACGTGTGGGCCCCGCAGGGTCCGAGCCAGCGAATCGCGGTTCATAAAGGCCAGCATCAGCACTTGGCGCGTGCGCGCGTGCTGGACGATGGCCGGGACGAGGCCTTGGTCGTTCCAGTGCACGGCGTCTGGCTGGAGCTTCACGTGGCGTAATCCAGGCGAACGGGAATGCCGCGCGACGCCATGAGCTCCTTGGCCTGGCGGACGGTGAACTCGGCGAAGTGGAAGATAGAGGCCGCCAGCGCCGCGTCTGCGCCGCCGGCCGAGACGGCTTCGGCCAGGTGCTCCAGCCGGCCCGCGCCGCCCGAGGCGATCACCGGCACGGGGACGGCCTTCGCGACGGCCGAGGTCAGCGCTAGGTCATAGCCGTCCTTGGTGCCGTCGCGATCCATGCTGGTCAGCAGGATCTCGCCGGCGCCCAGCTCCGCACCGCGCGCCGCCCATTGGACGGCGTCGAGATCGGCCGGCTTGCGACCTCCGTGGGTGTACACGCGCCATGAGTCGCCGTCGCGCTTGGCGTCGATGGCGAGCACCACGCACTGGCTGCCGAAGCGCTCAGCGCCGCGCCGAATGAGCTCCGGGTCGGCCACCGCGGCGCTGTTGACCGACACTTTGTCGGCCCCCGCGCGCAGCATGCGGTCTATGTCCTCAGTCGAGCGAATGCCGCCGCCGACGGTGAGCGGGATGAACACCTGGTCGGCGGTGCGCTCGACGACGTTCACCATGGTCTCGCGCTCGTCGGAGCTGGCCGTGATGTCCAGGAAAACGAGCTCGTCGGCGCCCTCGCGGTCGTAGAAGGCGGCCAGCTCGACGGGGTCGCCCGCATCGCGCAGCTGCAGGAACCGCGTCCCTTTCACAACCCGGCCCGCCGTCACGTCGAGACAGGGGATCACTCGCTTGGTCAGCATTTTGAATTTTGAATTTTGAATTTTGAATTCGCCGCGCTTACCATTCGTAGCGCTCCGTCTCGTCGCCGACCTCGTGCATGGCGCGAGTGAGGTCGATGGCGCCATCGTACAGCGCCTTTCCGACGATGCAGGCGTCGGCACCGGCCTTGGCGACTTGTCGCAGGTGGGCGATGGAGCCTATGCCGCCGGAAGCGATGAGCGTGATGCCCTGAAGTGCTCGCAAAGCCGTGAGCGCGGTGAGGTTCGGCCCCTGCAGCGTGCCGTCGGCCTCGATGTCGGTGAAGATGATCGTCTGCACGCCGGCAGCCTGCATGTCCTCAGCCACCTCACGGGCTGGCCGAGCCGTGGCCGATTCCCAGCCCTCGATTGCCACCATGCCCTGGCGCGCATCGATGCCGACCGCGATGAGGTCGCCAAAGCGAGCCACCGCCTCGCGGACCAGCTGAGGGTCGTTGATGGCGGCGGTCCCCATCACCACCCGGTCAGCAACGGCGACCGCTTGCTCGATGGCGTCCATGCTGCGCAGGCCGCCGCCCAACTCGAGCCGCAGGCCCGTGGTGGCGGCGCGGATGGCACGCACCAGGTCCAGATGCTTGGGCTGGCCGGCGCGCGCACCGTCTAGATCGACAATGTGCAGCCACTCGGCGCCGGTCTCTTGCCAATGCTTGGCCACGGCCACCGGATCGCCCGAATACTCGGTCACTTGGTCGAAGTCGCCTTGCTTGAGACGGACGCCGTGGCCATTCAGGATGTCGAGGGCGGGGATTAGGAGCATCGCTGCACGAAGTTGCGGTAGAGCTGCAGGCCTCGGGCGCCGCTCTTTTCCGGGTGGAACTGTGTGGCGAAGACGTTGTCGCGCGCCAGGATGGACGGAAACCGCAGGCCGTACTCGGTGGTGGCCACGATCACGGCGGCATCGTCGGGCTCGGCGTAAAACGAGTGCACGAAGTAGAAGTACGAGCCGTCGGGGATGCCGTCCAGAAGCGGATGCTCGGCCTGGCAGGCAACCTGGTTCCAGCCCATCTGCGGGACCTTGAGGCCAGCCGGCAGCTTGTGGACCGCGCCGGGAATGACGTCCAGGCACTCCTGCCGGCCGCCCTCCTCGCTGTACGTCAGCAGCGCCTGCAGTCCCATGCACAGACCCAGGAACGGCTTGCCTGATTGGATGCTGCGCAGCAGCGGCTCGACCAGGCCACGCTCCCGTAAGCCCTTCATGGTGTCGGCCGCTGCCGCAACGCCCGGCAGGACGATGGCCTGAGCGCCGTCCAGATCGGCCGCCGCGCTCGTAATCTGGGGTTCCGCGCCGGCATGCTCCAGCGCGCGGACCACCGATCGCAGGTTGCCGGCACCGTAGTCGACGACCGCGACGTGCGGGCTCAAGGTTCCCTCTCCCTAGCCCTGTCCCGCGACGGCGGGAGAGGGGACTGCACCGCCAGGAACGCCTGGATCTCAGGCACGAGGTGATCCAGCGGCACCGCCCGCTGCTCGCCAGTAGCCATGTCCTTGAGCGACGCCTGGCCGGCATTCAGCTCGTCCGCGCCCAGGATCAGCGCGAACTTGGCGCCCGATGCATTCGCCGCCTTCATCTGCGCGCCAAACGACCGATCGCCGTAGGTGCCGGCCGCCGCCAGGCCGGCCTGACGCATGAGCACCGACAGCTGAACGGCCTTCTCGCGCGCGCCGTCACCCGCCGCCACCAGGAACACATCGGCCGGCTCGGAAGCAAGCCCCTGCGGGTGCTCCTCCTTGTAGTTGAGAATGATGCGCTCGATGCCGCTGCCAAAGCCGATGCCGGGCGTGGGCGGGCCGCCCAACTGCTCGGCGAGAGCGTCGTAGCGGCCGCCCCCGCCGATAGTCGATTGCGCCCCGGCGTGGGCCGGCCAGATCTCAAACACGGTCTTGGTGTAGTAATCGAGCCCGCGCACGAGCCGGAAATTGACGTTGTAGGCCAGGCCGCGCAGGTCGAGGCTGCGTCGAAGCCCGGCGAAGTGCTCGCCGCACTCGTCGCACAGGAACTCGGCCGAATGCGGAGCGCGGTCGGCGATGCCCTGACAGCTGGGCACCTTGCAGTCCAGCAGCCGCAGCGGGTTCTTCTCGAATCGAATCCGATCGTCGGCGCAGACCTCATCGAGGTGCGCGCTGTAGAAGGTCTTGAGCTCTTGCAGGTAGCGCGGCCGGCATTTGGCGTCACCGATGCTGTTGATCTGCAGGCTCAGACCAGTCAGCTCCAGCCGGGCGTAGAGCGTCCACAGCAGCTCGATGACCTCGGCGTCCAGCGCCGGATCGAGCTCGCCCAGCGCTTCCACGCCGAACTGGTGGTGCTGGCGGTAGCGACCAGCCTGCGGCCGTTCGTAGCGGAAGATGGGGCAGATGTAGAACAGCTTGACCGGCTGCGGCAGCTTGTGCATGCCGTGCTCGATGTAGGCGCGGACCACGGGCGCCGTGCCCTCGGCCCGCAGCGTGATGCTCTCGCCACCTTTGTCCTCGAACGTGTACATCTCTTTCTCGACGATGTCCGTGCCCTCGCCGACGCCGCGTTCGAACACGCCGGTAGCTTCGAACATGGGTGTGTCGATGCGCTGAAAGCCGTACTGGCGGGCCACGACAGCGGCGGCATCACGCACCAGGTCCCAATACGGCTGTTCGGCCGGCAGGATGTCCTGGGTGCCCCGCGGCGCCTGGATGCGAGTCATCAGTTAGCTAGAGATTAGTCGTTGGAACGCGCAGTTATTCAGCGACAACCGCGTGAAGCTTGTGCAGCTCGGTCGCCATGCAGTGGTTGAGGACCACCTTCAGGCCCCCCTCGCGAGCCCGTCGCGCGGCCGCGTGGGAGCCCACGCCCGGCTGCAGCCACAGCGCCTTGGCGCCGATGCGGATGGCCTGCTCCACCACTTCTGCCACGAACTGCAGCCGGCGAAAGACGTCGACGGCGTCCACGTGCTCGGGGACGTCCAGCAAGCTGGCATACGCGCGCTCGCCCAGCACCTCGGTCTCGTGCGGGTTCACCGGGATGATGCGGTAGCCCTCCTGTTGCAGGTAGCGCGCGATCCCATAGCTAGGGCGGAAGCGGTCGTTGGACAGGCCGACAACGGCGATAGTCTTCGACTGCTGCAGGATCTCGGCGTAGTCGTCATCCTGCCAGTCCATATTCCCATTCTATGATGGGGTTATGCCCGCCTCGAAGGTGAATATCCGCGAGCTTCAGATACCCATCAAGGCGCGTTATCAGGAGGAGCCCGAAGCGGCCACCATCCGGCTGCGCGTCACGAGCAGCGCCAGCGACCTGGCCGATCCGCTGCACTGCTCCGTCTCGCCCGAGGCCGTACCCAGCGTGGTGTGGCGCTCGGGCGCCCATCCGGGCGTGGGCGGGCTGGGCGACGTGCCGTGCTCGGGTGACGTCCTGCTCGGCGCGCTGGCGGCCTGTCAGGAGATCACGGTGCGCATGGTGGCGGCGGCGATGGGCATCGAGCTGGAATCCCTGGAGGTGGAGGCGGTTGGCGAGCTGGACCTGCGCGGCACGATGGGCCTCTCGCGCGACGTTCCGGTCGGCTTCAAGAGCATCACCTGCCGCACGCGCGTGGGATTGAAGGGGGAGCAGAATGAGGACCGGGCCCAACGGCTGCTGCAAAACGCCGAACGCTACTGCGTGGTCCTCAACACCCTGCGTGGCGGGGTACCGGTGGAGAGTCAGTTCACCCTGGAGGGTTGACAGCGCCCGGATAATGGGGGCAAATGCCGCCCCTGGTGAACGGGATTGAGGTGGCGGCGCTGCGGGAGACCGCGGCGCGTGTCGAGGCAGCCCCGAAAGAGGCGACCAGCCGTTCGACAGTGATGTGGCATGGTGGCTTGAAATCAGCCGCGCAATCGCGCGACAAGCCCGCCGTGGAGATCGACGAGCCAGGCGCCCTGGGCGGGCAGAACAGCGCCGCCACCCCGGTCGAGATGCTGCTGGCGGCACTCGGCTCATGCGTGATTTCCATGGTTGCCGCTCGGGCCGCTGACAAGGGCCTGGAGATTCGCTCCATGCGAGCCGAGGTCGAGGGAACCATCAACAAGCCGTCGATCCTGGGTCTGGTGCCGACCGACAACCCCGGTTTCTCGTCGATCTCACTGCGTATGTTCGTCGACAGCCCCGCCGATCGTACGATGCTCCAGGAAATTTTCGAGTTCGCCGTGCGCCGCTCGCCCGTTGGATCGACGATCGCTCGGGGCACGCCTATCGAGCCGCAGCTGACACTGTAGGGCACCCTCGATGAGCGAACCAACAGCCTCGGCACACCCATTCCACTTCCTCGATTTCACCGAGGACTTCTGCACCTGGGCGATCTTCTACGGTCCCGATGGCGGGGAGGAGCCCTAGTCCCCAAGCATGGCGGTTGCCGACGCTGAGCTAGTTCGCCCGCGGGAGGGCGGCGAGGGAGTGCCGCCCACTCGGCCCACCGACGACGAGCCTATTGCCCGCTACTTTATCTACTCGGGTGTGTTCTGGCTGGCGCTGAACATCATGGCCGGCATCGTCCTGTCCATCTTCCTGTACAGCCCGGCGGCAGTGCAGCAGGTGGTGCCAGAGGAGCTGCGGGCGGCCATCAACTTTGGCCGGCTGCGGCCATTCCACGTCTGGGTCGGCATTTTCGGCTGGGTCTCCATGGTGTGGGTCGGCTCGATGCTGTACATCACCTGCCGGCTTACCCGCGCCAGGCTGGCCTGGCCAGGACTTGCGCGTGTACTGCTCTACGCTTGGAACGCGGTCATCCTGGGCGCGGCCATCACATTCCCGCTCGGCTACACCCAGGGCCGCGAGTATGCCGAGCTCTCCTGGCCCTTGAGCTTACTGCTCGAAGCATGCTTCATCGGGCTGGCGGCCATCCTGTGGCGCACCGTGGCCCAGCGCCAGGAGCCGCGCATCTTCGTGAGCGTGTGGCTGTTCATGATCTCCGCGCTCATGACACCGGTGGTCTATGGCGTCGGCAACAAGCTGTGGGATCCCAGCGGCGCCTACACCGGCATGAACGACGCCATCATCAACTACTTCTACATCCACAACCTGTTCAATGCCTGGTTCACCACGGCCGCCTTCGGCCTGGTGTTCTACATGCTTCCGCGTTTCACCGGGAATAAGCTCTACAGCCACCGCCTGGCGATGTGGGGCTTTACGTCGGTGTGGACAGGCCAGCACCACGCTCTCTACAGCCCCGCGCCTGAGTGGCTGCAGATCGTGTCGGTCTCGTTCAGCATCCTGACGGTCATTCCCAACGCGGCGTTGCTGGGCAACTGGTGGCTTACCATGAAAGGCGCCTGGTGGCAGCTGCGCGACAACCTGCCGCTGCGCTGGCTGACGGTGGGCATGATCTTCTACCTCTTCACCTGCTTGCAGGGCGTGGCGCAGTCCTTCCGGACCTTCAATTCGCTGGTCCACTTCACCAACTGGGTGGTGGGCCACTCGCACCTGGCCTTCGTGGCCGCCTACAGCTTCTTCGCCTTCGGCCTGGTGTACTACCTGGTGCCACGGATGCTGGGGCGTCCCTTATCGCCGGGCCTGCGGCGAGCCGCCGATTGGCACTTCTGGGTATCGCTGATCGGCATCACTGCCTTCATGTACACGCTGTGGTTCATGGGCCTGGAGCAGGGCCGCGATTGGGCCATGTCGGTGCCATTTATGGTGACGGTGCGAAATCTGCACGGCTGGTTCCTAATCCGGCTCGCGTCGGGTGTGGTGCTTGGGCTGGGGCAGGTGCTCTTCCTGTATGTGTTCGCGCGTTACGTGACGCAGCGGAACCCTCACCCTAGCCCTCTCCCAGCGGGAGAGGGAACAGTATGAACATTCCGGGCGAGCTGTGGAGACTGGCGGCCGGGTCAGGCTTTTTCCTGGCCCTGGGCATGGGCGCCACCATTCTGCTGCCCTCTACATTTACCCCGCCCCCCAGTGGGCTGGCCACGCGCTATACGCCGCAGCAACTGCATGGCCGGCAGATCTACTTGCGGGAGGGCTGCTGGTATTGCCACACGCAGCAGGTACGGCCAACCGAAGCCAACCAGGGCACCGTGTATACGCGCGGCGACATCGGCCCTGTTTCCAAGGCGGGCGACTACGCGTACCAAAAGCCAGTATTTTGGGGCACCGAGCGGCAGGGGCCGGACCTCAGCCACGTGGCCAGCAGGGTTCAGTCGGCGCAGCCTGCCTGGGAGCTGGCGCATCTCGAGGACCCAGCCGCGCTCGTTCCGGGAACTATCATGCCGTCCTACGGCCATCTTCCTCAGAGCGACCTGCAGGACTTGGTCGACTACCTGTTGACGCTGAAGTAGATGGAGCTGTACGAAGCCGATCTGTTAGTTGTTGGGTTAATAGGTCTGTTCCTCGCAGTGTCGCTGGCTATGCTGCTGATCGGCTGGCGGCGAGAAATCGTGGGAGAGCCAGATGAGCTCGACTGACGACGAGCTCTATGGCGGCGAAGTAGCGCCAGGCTCTGGACGCTTGCCAAGCTTCTTCAGATGGCTCAATATAGGGCTTTATCTGGCTGCCGTCATGTATCTGCTGTTGAACCAGGTTGAGGGCTACCTGATCCTCATTGTGCTATCCGTAGCGCTGGCATCGTGGCTGGTGTATTTCGTCCTGGCAAAGAAGCCGCCAGAGCCCTAGAACCACAAGAGGAGGTGACGAGCGCGGGAGACTGGAAAGATCGAGTCAAGGATCTGGCCGCGCGGGTCGGCCTCAGCACGTTCGAGGCTGAGCATGCCATCGCGGGAGTGAACGAGCCCCTGGATGGACATCTCATCCTGATGAAAGAAAAGGAGCAAACCATGGCTGTCACCGCCGATCGGGCAACCGAAGCCAACGAGTACATGAAGAAGAACATGCTGTTCACCCCACGCATGTTCCAGATCATCAACACCGTAGCGCCGGCCGCTGGGGAGAAGTTCTCCGACTACTACGCCACCATCTTTGGTGACGGCGCGCTGCCGCGAAAGATCAAGGAGCTGATGTTCGTGGCTATCGGCGTCACCTGGCGGTCACCGGCGTGCTTGATCCACATCATCCCCGCCATAGAAGCCGGCGCCACTGACGGCGAGATCTTCGAGGCCGTGGCGGTGGCTACCAATGCGGCCGGGTTTGTGCCCGGCGGCGTGGGCATCCCCTATGCCTTCCAGTACGCGGTCAAAGTGCTGGAAATCGCCGACAAGTATCGCAAGGGCGAGGCCTGGGAGTACGTACAGCCGGCCGAGTTCAAGATGTAGCGACCCTTCGTGTCATTCTGAGCCGCAGGCGAAGAATCGGTTCCAGTTCAACTGGCCGCCGATCCTTCGCTTCGCTCAGGATGACAGGGAGGCACCTTATCCCATGGCAACAAAACGATTCATCCTGGGCTGGCAGATCGAACGCCAGGGCCTGGCCAGCCGCTTCGCTGAGCGCGCCCAGCAGCTGATCGCCAGCCCACAGGCGATGGGCAATTACATGACCTATCGCGATGCCATCGGCATCCTGGGACTCGACCCGGCTCACATCTATCGCGCCGGCCGCATCGATCTACCGCTGGACGAATGGTCGGACCTGGGCTGGATGTGCTCACATATCGGCCCGCCGAAGGCAGCGGTGGACGCCGTCCGCGAGGCGGCTACGGCCGACAACATTGGCCCCTACTCACCCGACCTCATCGGCCCGCTGCGGGATCTGGCGGCCGTCAAGAAGTTCGGACGCGAACGCGACGAGGATTTCGAAGTCATCGGCACCGAGGGCGCGCAAGCGGGCGTGGCATTCACCGTCATGACGCTGGTGAACCCCGGCGACGAAGTCATCATCACCGATCCCGGCTATTTCCATTTCACACCCGCGGTCGTGCTGGCGGGCGGCGTGTGTAAGGCCATCACGCTGGGGCCCCAAAACGGCTACCGGCTGGACCCGGACGAAGTAGCCCGCGCCATCACGCCGCGCACCAAGCTCATCATGGTGTGCGATCCGGTGAATCCCTTCGGCACTATCCAGACTAAGGACGAGCTGATCGCGATCGCCGAAATCGCTGCCCGCGCGGGAGCGTTCGTGATGGATGACATCACCCACGACTCGCACCGCATCGACCCCTCGGCCCAGCATTACCCCATGACCGCGCTCCACAAGGAGACCGATACCACTCACGTGGTGGCCACGTTCGGCATGTCCCACGGCTACGGCATGGCCGCGGCGCGGATCGGCTTCCTGGCTGGGCACCCGGCGTTGATGCGCGCCTGTCTGGCGGCGAAGATCGGCCTGGTCCGGCTCAATACCAACCTGATCGCGCAGATCGCCACGCAAGCCGCGCTCGAGGATGCCGGCTACATCCCGATGTCCGAGGAGATCGTCGTCCGCAATTTCCGGCACGTGGAGGAGACGGTCGCCACGACGCCGGGGCTGCGCTTCCCGGTGAAGCCCCGGTACGGCTTCTCGGCCGTGATCGACGTGTCGGGCACTGGCGTAACCTCGCAGGAGCTGACGATCTCGCTGTTCAAACGGAACGTGGCCGTGTATCCAGGCGACGGCCTAGGCGACAACGGCGCAACCGAATACATGCGCATCAACTTCTCGCAGCCCGACATCCGCGCCTTCGAGCGCTTTCGTGACGCGCTGCCTGATGCCATCGCGGAAGCGCGCTCCGGGTCGTATCGGGACAAGATCATCGCCTTCTTCGAGCGATCGGACACGGGGCGCGGCCGCAAGATCATCGATCGGCTGAGGCAGCAGCCGGCAGCAGCATGACGGCGTTTGCCTGGTATCTGCCAACCGAGGGCGATGGCTACCACCTGGGCACGTATGAGGCCGAGCGGCCGCCCACGTTTGATTACCTGCGCTCGGTCATCAAGACGGCCGAAGCGGCCGGATTCGACGAAATCCTCATCCCGACCGGTAACGCCAACGACTCTTTTGCCGCCGAAGCGCCGATGGCCGAGTCGTGGACCGCCGCGGCGCTGCTGGCGCCGGTAACCTCGCGCATTCGCTTGCTGGTGGCCATTCGGCCGGGCTGCTTCAACCCGGGGTCATCGGCCAAGATGATTACGACGCTGGATGAAGCCTCGGGCGGGCGGCTGGCCTTGAACATGGTCGCCGGGGGCACGCCGGCCGACATGTTCGGCCGGCCCATGGACCACGAGGCGCGCTACCGCCGCTTGTCCGAGTACGTGACGTGCCTGAAACGGCTGTGGACTGAGGACACAATCGACTTCCGCGGCGAGTTCTTCGAGCTGAACGGGGCCTACGCCAGCCCGAAGCCGGTCCAAAAGCCGCATCCGCCGCTGTACCTGGGGGGCGCCTCCGATGCAGCCAAGAAGCTGGCCGCGCGCGCGATGCATACCTACCTGATGTGGGGCGAGCCGGTGGATCAGGTGCGCCGCCGTATCGAAACGATGCGCGAGCTGGCGGCATCGTTTGGCCGCACGCTCCGCTACGGGCTGCGCATCCACATCATCGTGGGCAGCTCGCCAGAGGATGCCCGCCGGCAAGCGAGTGAGCTGCTGAGCCGGGCCGATCCTCGCGTTCTGACCCAGCGGCGTGATGAGTTCGATGGCTTCGACTCGGCCGGCCAAGCTCGCATGCTGGCGATTGAGGCCGGCGATGACGATTGGGTAACGCCGCACCTGTGGGCAGGCATCCGACGCGTCCGGGGCGGCGCGGGCACGGCGCTGGTAGGCACCGCCGAACAGGTGGCCGAGCAGCTCAGCCACTACGTGGAGGCGGGCATCGGCATGTTCATCCTGTCCGGCTATCCGCACCGCGAGGAGGCAGCCCGTGTCGGTGAAGGGCTGCTGCCCCTGCTGCGGAAGCTGCCGGCTGGCGTTTCTTGAGTTTTCTCTCGTCAGATAACCTGTGCCGCCTGGCGTCGCGACACAGGACGCCGCTGTGGGTCTACTCGCTGGCTCAGGTGCGGCAGAACGCCGGCCAGCTTGTCAACGCCTTCAGCCCTTATCCGACCACAATCGCCTATGCCATCAAAGCCTGTGCGCTGCCATCGGTGCTGCGCACCGCCGTGCAAGCCGGCCTCTCGCTGGAGGCTGCCTCAGGCTACGAGTACGGTCTCGCCCGGGACGCCGGGGCGCCAGGCGATCGAATCGTCTTCAACGGTCCACTCAAGACGGCCGACGAACTGGAGCGCACCTTCTCCGAGGGAGCACGGCTCAACGTCGATTCGCTGACCGAGCTGGAGGAGGTTATCCTGCTCGCCGGCGGCCGACCTCTGGCCGTCGGCTTGCGCGTGCACTTTCCCGTCATCGAAGGCCATGCCCCCGATCGCTTCGGCTTGGCGGCCGGAGACGAGACGCTGGCGGCCTCTCAGCGCCTCAAGGAGGCCGGCTTGCGGCTGGCGGGGCTGCACGTGCACGTCGGCAGCTACACCGTGTCAACGGACGCGCCGCGCGTTCCGGCCCACGCGGTGAATCTGATTTGGCCCAAGCCGGCCAATCTGCTCCAGTCCGTCAGCGCCGGCCTCACGGATCTGGCGCTGCAGATCGAGCACGAGCTGGACGTCCAGCTCGACTACCTCGACGTAGGCGGCGGCCTGCCGCCCGCGGACCAGGCGCACGACTATGCGGCGAGCGTGTACGGCCCGCTGGCGGAGGCCGATTGGGGCCATGAACCGCCGCGGCTCATCGTCGAGCCTGGCAGAGCCGTTGTGGCCGACGCAGCCGTGCTGCTCACCCGGGTGGCCGCCGTCCGTGGCCCACATGCCGTGGTCGCCGACGCCGGCATCAATTGCCTGCCTACAGCCATCTGGAAGGACGCGAGCTTGACCCTGCTGGACGCCGTTCCTGGCGAGCCGCGGCCAACGACCGTCTACGGCCCGCTGTGCCTGCAGACGGACATCGTCAGCCGGTCCGCCGACCTGCCGCCGCTGCAGCCCGGCGCGCTCCTGGCAGCGACGGCCGCGGGCGCCTACAACCTGGCCCAATCCACCGACTTCATCTTCCCCAGGCCGCCCGTGATCACCGAGGAAGACCAATGAGTCTGCGGGCTGAGGCATTCCACCGCCGCGTCCAGCGCTACGGCTGGGATCGCGCCGTGGAGGACTACGCCCGCTACTGGGAGCCGGTGCTGCTGCACTGCGCGCAACGTGCCGTCGCGGCAGTTCAACCGCTGGCCGGCGAACATGCCCTGGATGTTGCCTGCGGCGATGGCGCCGCTACCATCCTGCTGGCCCAGGCTGTTGGCCCGTCCGGCGCCGCCCTGGGCGTGGACCTGTCGGAGCGCATGGTGGAAGCCGCGGGAGAGCGTAGTGCCGCCCTCGGGCTGGCCAATGCGCTTTTCGCCCGTATGGACGCAGAGGAGCTCGACATCCCCACCGGCTCCCAGGACTTGGCGACGTGTGTTCTCGGCCTGATGTACCCGGCCGATCCCGCGGCCGCGATTGCTGAGCTGTTTCGCGTGCTCCGCCCTGGCGGCCGTTGCGGGGCAGTGGTCTGGGGCGGCCGTGAGGAGTGCGGCTGGCGGGACATATTCCCGATCGTCGATGCCCGCGTGGAGAGCGAGGTGTGTCCCATGTTCTTTGCCCTCGGGGCGCAGGATGCGCTCGCCGCGGCGATGCGCCGCGCCGGCTTCCCCCACGTCCGAGACGAGCGCTGGCAGGAGCCACTGCTCTTCGACAGCGCTGAGGCGGCCTGCGGCGCCGCGCTGGCGGGTGGGCCGGTGGCGCTGGCGTATGGCCGTT
>DATGVV010000587.1:0-2737 GCA_035299885.1 Chloroflexota bacterium
CCTTGGCGGCCTCAGGCACCGGCTTGCCGACTACGATGTCGGCGATCTGGATGCGCCCGCCAGGCTTTAGGACGCGGAAGATCTCGCGCCAGACCGCCGCCTTATCAGGGCACAGATTCACTACCCCGTTGGATATGACGACATCTGCCCAGCCGTCCTCGACCGGCATGTCCTCCAGGAATCCCTGCCGGAACTCCACGTGGCTGGTGCGCATGGCCGCGGCCCCTCGCCGCGCTTTGTCCAGCATGGCCGGGGTCATATCCACGCCGATGACGTGGCCCCCGGGTCCAACCATCGTGCCGGCGATGAGGCTGTCGAAGCCTGCGCCGGAGCCAGCGTCGACCACTCGCTCGCCCGGCTTGAGGGCGCCGAAGGCGTACGGTTTGCCCACGCCGGCAAATGAGGCGATATTCTCCTCGGGAATGCCTTCCAGCCACTCGGGCTGGTACTCAAGGATGCCGGCGAGTGTGCCGCCGGTATGGAAATGGAAGCCGCGATCGGGGTTCTCGGCGACCTCCGCATACTCGTCCTGGACAGCGCGCCGAAGCTCTTCAAGGTCAACGCGAACGGCCATGCCCTACTCTAGCAGTGAGCGGTAGGGGATGATGTCGGCCCACGATGGGCCGGCCTCCAGGGCGAAGCCGCCCACGCCGAAGGTCGCCTTGGTCCACTCGTCGGGATCGACGTAGCGGTTGCCAACGCGCAGCTCCCAGTGGAGGTGCGGGCCGTTGGCGAAGCCGGTGTCGCCGACGTAGCCGATCAGGTCGCCCTTGTTGATCGCCTGGCCCTCCTGCACGGCCAGCTTGCTCTGGTGGTAGTAGCCGGTGAACACGCCGAGGCCGTGGTCGATGATGACGCCATTCCCGCGCACGGTCAGCGGCCGCGCGATGACCACCTTACCGGCGGCCGGCGCGTAGATCGGCGTGCCGGTCCAGGCGCCCAGGTCGCGGCCTTCGTGGTAGGTATCGGCCGGGCCGCCGTTGTAGGAGCGGAAGACTCCAAAGCCATCCGTCAGCGGCGCCTGGACTGGGTAGGCGAACTTGCCGCTCCACAGCGGCTTGGGGGTATACGTCAGGAAATAGGGTCGCAGGAAGGTGTTCTCATCGGCCACGTTGTTGCCGGACGTCACCTGGTTCTGCTGGTCGTTGGTGGTGATCGACTCCACCGGCCAATTTACGCCGGTCACGTTGAACCTGCGGGTGACAGTGTTCTGGCCGTCTGAGACAGTGACGCTGTGGCCGGCAATGTCGGCCTGTGGATCGAAGCCCACGTAGGCCAGCCACACGGAGCCCTGCGGGAAGATCTTCAGTGACTTGCCGTCGAGCGTTGCCGAGACGCTGGCGTTACTCGGCGCAATGACTTTCAACTGAAAGGCGTGGCCCTGGGCCACGCTGGAGGGGATGCTCACCTGGAACGAGCCGGCGGTGAGCGGCGCGTCCGTCAGCGAGTAGAGGCTGATGCTCTGGCCGGCCGTGATCTCCGTCGCCGGCTGGAAGGCGAGGTTGGATTTCCAGCCGCCGTTGGCGTAGTTCTTGTCTCGGAGATCGTCGCCCAGGAGGCGCAGCTGCACCGGCGTGCCAGGCGTGTCGGGATGGTACTCCATCACGGCGCTCTGGAAGTACTGGCGGATGAAGCCCGGCGTGGCGGCGTTGATGTGCAGCGTGCCCGAGGCGTTGGTGTCGACGCGCGCCTCGCTTTTGGGATAGCCGAACGACTGCACGCCGCCAAGCTTCTCGAAGAAGCTCTTGAACCCGACGTATTGACCGTTGACGGCCACGTCGGAGACGACGTGCCCCCACGGGCCGGACTGGTCGCCGGCACTCGGATTCGAGGTGCCGGGCTCGGTCCCCTGATCGCTGCCGGCGCCGGCGCGGTCACCACCAAAGTAGTCCCAGGCCAGCCGGCGATCGATCACGTACGCCTTGAGATCCGCCCGCCAGTGCCAGTCCACTACTCCGCGCTGGAAGTACTGGACCAGGTTGCCGGGCTCCTCCTGGAACACCTCTGAGGTGGGGTAGCCCCAGCGAGTCAGTCCGCCGGTGCCGTTGTAGTAGTCGAGGAAATTAGCGCTGCCGCTCTGGTCACCGATGGTGACGGTTAGGTTGGCCACATTGTGTTTGAGGTTGGGGTCGAACGAGGCCGCCGTCACTTGAACCACGCTGATGCGCCCCGGCGCCGATAGGGCGGCAAGCGCCGGCACGGGCGCGAAGAGGATGGCGATCAGCGGAAAAGCAAGCAGGGCTTTTCTCATGGCACTGGGCATAACGGCTCCAGCATGGCGAGGGTGACGGCGAGCAAGCGGTGACAGTGGGAGGTTTCGGCTAGTGTGGCAGGCCTAGCCAAGGCTGCTGAGGATGGCCTCGGCCAGCAGCTGCGGATCGTGCCGCAGCACGCGCTGGTTCTTCGGGAAATAGGCCAGCGGGGCCAGCTTCAGCTCGGCGTCGGGCAGCACATTGAGGCAGGCCTGGGCGTCCACCTCCACCGGAGCCTGGCCTTCGCGGGCGTAGTAGGCCAGGACACTCTGCGCCAGCGGGGCGTCATTGAAGATGGCCACGTCGATGCACGGCGCGCCCAGATACTCGACGAGCTCGCGCAGGAAGTCCGAAGCTTTGAAGCCGTCGGTCTCGCCGGCCTTGGTCATGAGGTTGCCGCAGTACACCTTTTTGGCGCGCGACCTGCAGATGGTGTCGGCCACGCGGTCCACCAGGAGGTGCGGCAGCAGGCTGGTGTACAGATC
>DATGVV010000588.1:0-23648 GCA_035299885.1 Chloroflexota bacterium
CGTGTGGCCGTCGATAGCTGTGGTGGCCGTGCTGGGGCTCGGCGTGGTGGCGCTGGCTCGCCGCGGCCGCCGCGCGCTGGGGCTGAGCCTGGGCTTTCAGGCAGCGCCGATTGTGCTGGGGCTGGTGACGCTGGTGCACACCACGCAGTTCGGCGCGCGGTTTCCATTCCTGGGCTCGCCGGGGTACTTGCTGGTGGTGGCAGGCGCCATCGTGCTGCTGGCCCGGCGGTGGGCGCTGAGCCTCGCGCCCCTGGCCTTGCTCGGCGGCCTGGCCGGCTTTGCCGTCCACAACACGGTCTTCAGCGACCAGTTCACGGATAAGGCCTACAGCCGGCTGGCGGCCTACCTGGCGCGGCACATCGGCCCCAACGAGACTGTGGTGCTGGACGGCATCTCACAGTCGCTGCAGTACTGGTATTACGGCCAGCTGCGCCAGGGCATCGCGCAGCAAGTGGCCATCATGCCCCTCAAGGCCGACGGCGGCGGCGCCGACGGCGCGCCCGTCGACACTGGCCTCACCGAAAGCGCTTTGGACCGCCTCGCGGGCGGCAGCTCGGGCATCTGGCTGATCGACGATGACAGCCTCCGCTACGACCCTGACCTGTACACGCAGCGTGTGCTGGCCGCGAAGCACTACCGCGCCTTCAGCCGCTGGTTCAAGGGTCAAAGGCTGGATTACTACGCGCTGGGTGATGCCGGTCCGGTGGCGAACATGGGCGTGAACCTGGATGGCGTGACTCTGGTGGGGGCCAGCCGCCTGAGCCGGGCGACTCCGGCCGGGCAAACCATACCCGTTGCCCTGGTCTGGCAAGCAACGCGCGACAACTCGCCGCCGTTCAAGGAGTCGTTGCGGCTAATCGCCGGCTCGGGCGCAATTGTGACCCAGGACGATGAGCCGGCCGGCCAAGGCTTCTGGCCCACGGCTTGGCCCATGGGCACCAGCCGCAAGGAAAACAGCGGCCTCCTGGTGCCTGTGGGCACCCTGCCCGGCACCTACAGCCTGCGGCTAGTAGCCTACGACGCCGCGTCCGGCAAGGCGTTGGGCCCGGGCATCGACCTGCAGCAGGTGCGCATCGACCATTCGGCGCCACAGCGGCTGGAGAGCGCCGACCTCCAGCCGGCCGACGCGGTCATCGAGGGCGAGCGGCTGGCAGGCCTCAGCGTGCCATCGGACGTCGCGGCCGGCGAGAAGCTGAACCTGTCCCTGCTGTGGTCCGGCGGTCCAACGTCAGAGCCGGAAGCCGTGCCGCTGACGTTCGGGCCGGTGCAGCTGGTGCACCAGATCGGCGGCGGCTCCTACCCCACGACGGACTGGCAGCCGCGGGACGTCGTTCGCGAGGAGGTAACCATCCGAGTGCCTGCTGGCGTGGCGCCGGGAAGCTATCCGCTGATGGCCGGCGACGTCCGGCTGGCCACCGTCCGCGTGCTGCCACCGAAGCGGCTGTTCAGTCCGCCACCGGTACCTCACGCGGTGTCCGCGCGCTTCGGCGAGGTGGCGCAACTGCTCGGCTATGACGCCGAGCCATCGGCCAGCGGCCTGCGCCTGCGCCTGACCTGGAAGGCGCTCAGCGAAACCCCCGTTTCGTACACGGTGTTCGTGCACGTCCTAAGCGACGATGGCAAGATCCGCGCCCAGGTCGACGTGCCCCCCGGCACGGATAACTGGGACGCCGGCGAGTTCGTAACGACGAGCTACGACTTGCCCGTCAGCCCCGACTCGAAGCTCGCCGTCGGCCTCTACGACCCCCGCACCGGCGCCCGCCTGCCCGTCTGCTCCGGCGCCTCAGGCTGTGCTGAGGCAGCCGACCATGTAGAGCTGCCTCGGCTGTCATCCTAAGACCGAAGGGCCTTCGCTGCGCTCAGGATGACATGAGTTTGAGGACCGTGTTCCAGTTGCGCCCGGTGCCGGGGGTGGCGAGTTTGGACTCGATGAGCGCGCTGGTGAGGCGGGAGCGGCCGATGCCGTCGGGGTAGGTCGCGTAGAGGTGGCGACCGTCGAGGTGGACGGCCTCCCGGCCAGAAATCGCGGCCCGCAGCGCCTCCACCGTGGAGGCCGCTGGCGCGGACTTCAGGAACATGACCAGCAGATGGCTTGGATCGCTTTTGGCCTCAGCTGGGAATGGGTTACCGGCGATGACGGCGGCCAGCTCATCCCTCGTGCGCACGAGGAAGTCCGTGCGCAGCTTGAGCTGCGTGGCGGCTTGCTGCTCGAGCTGAGCCTCGATGTCCGCGGTGGCCCGCTTTTCGCCCCCGAACACCACGTTGCCGCTGTTCAGCAGCGTCTTCACGTCGCCATATCCGAGGCCTGCCATGAAGTCGCACAGAGCCGGCATCGACACCTTGCCGTGAGGGCCTAGATTGACGGCACGCAGCAGCGCAATGTAGCGAGCGATGGGCGTTACGTAAACAGCTGCAAGGGCTTTTCGAGCTTTTGCTTGACGGTGCGGAGGAACTCGGCAGCGGTTGCGCCGTAGAACACACGGTGGTCGGCGGAGAGAGTGAGCGTGCAGCGCTTCGACACGGCGAGGTGGCCATCGACGACCACGGGCCTGTCCTGCACGGCGCCGACTGCCAGGATGGCGCTGTGCGGCGGGTTGATGATGGCCGAGAACTCGGTGACGCCGTACATGCCGAGGTTGGAGATGCTGAAGGTCCCACCCTCATAGTCGCGCGGCTCGGCTTTGCCTTCGCGCATCTTGCGGGCCAGCGCTTTGCTCTCGGCGGCGAGCTCCTTGAGTGCCTTGCCATCGGCGTCGCGGATCACCGGCTCCATGAGGCCCCCCTGCACGGCCACGGCAAAGCCGACGTTGATGCGCCTGTTGCGGATGAGCTTGCCGTCCTGGTAGAAGGAGTTGACGTCGGGGTAGTCGCGCAGGGCCAGCGCGCACGCCCGGACGATCAGGTCGTTGATGGTGACCAGCTCCTCTTTGGGGAGACCATCGTTGAGCTCCTCCAGGTCCGCGAGGGCCTTGGCCATATCCACATCCATGGAGACGTAGAAGTGGGGCACCGGGCCCTTGGCTTCGACCATGCGGCGGGCAATGGTCTGCTGCATGCGATTGAGCTGGACGATCTCGACGTCCGGGGCGGCTTCCGCCGCAGGGGTCGGGAGCCGGGAGCCGGGAGCCGGCGCGGCTTTGGCGGCAGCCTCGACGTCCTCCTTCTGGATGCGGCCGAGAGGACCGCTGCCTTTTACGTGGGCGAGGTCGACGTCTAGCTCGCGCGCCAGGCGACGGGCTATGGGCGAGGCACGGAGTTGGCCTTCGGGCTCAGGCGCCTCCGGCTCGGGGGCCGGGGGCCGGGGGCTGGGAGCCGGAGCTTGCTGTTCGGTGGGCTCAGTGCGTTTGGCCTCGGTTTCGGCGACGACTTCGCCGGGGGACTCAGCGCGGGCCAGGCTCGGTGGCACCGGAGTCGGGGTTCCCTCACCCCTGCCCTCTCCCGCCGCGGGAGAGGGGGTAGTTTCGCCGGGGAGGGCGATCTCGCCGATGAGGTTGCCGACGGGGGCGGACTGGCCCTCCTGGAGGACGATGCGCGCCAGCTTGCCGGAGGCGTAGGCCTCGAGCTCGATGTTGGCCTTGTCGGTCTCGATCTCGACGATTGGCTCGCCCTTCTTGACCTCGTCGCCGGGGTGCTTGAGCCACTTGGAGACGGTGCCCTCCGTCATGGTGTCGCTCAGGCGCGGCATCAGGACCTGTTCAGGCATCAGGCGGCTTTGCCAAGCGTCTTTTTGGCGCCGGCCACGATCTGTTCCACGGTCGGGATACAGGCCTGCTCCATCTGCTTGGCATAGGGCATGGGCACTTCCACACCGGAGATGCGGGCCACGGGCGACTCGAGGAAGTCGAACGCCGCCTCATAGATCAGGGCGGCCGTCTCGGCGGTGATGCCGTAGCTGCCCCAACCCTCCTCCACCACGACTGCGTGGTTCGTCTTCTCGACTGACGTGCGGATGGTGGCGACGTCGAGCGGGCGCAGGCTGCGCAGGTCGACCACCTCGGCCTCGATGCCTTCTTGAGCCAGCTGATCGGCGGCCGCCAGGCACAGCAGGACCATGCGCGAGTGGCTGACCAATGACACGTCCGTACCCTGGCGCTTCACGTCGGCCTGGCCCAGGGGCGGCAGGAACTCGCCTTCGGGCACCTCGCCCTTGGTGTTATACAGGCCCTCGTTCTCGATGAAGACCACCGGATTGTCGTCGCGGATCGACGTCTTGAGCAAGCCCTTGGCGTCGGCCGGCGTAGCGGGCGCAACGACCACCAAGCCGGGGATGTTGGCGTACCACACCTCCAAGCTCTGCGAGTGCTGCGCGCCAAGCTGATGGCCGCCGCCGCCCGGCATGCGGATGACCAGCGGCACGGTGGCGTGGCCGCCGAACATGTAGCGGATCTTGGCGGCATGGTTGACCACCTGGTCGGTGGCCAGCAGCGAGAAGTTCACCGTCATAATCTCGACCACCGGCCGCAGCCCCGCCATCGCGGCGCCGACGCCAGCCCCAACAATCGTGTCCTCGGAGATGGGCGTGTCCTTGACGCGCCTTTCGCCGAACTCCTTGTACAGCCCCTGGGTCACTTTGAAGGACCCATCGAACACGCCGATGTCCTCGCCCAGCAGCAGCACGCTCTCGTCGCGCTGCATCTCTTCGCGCAACGCCTGGTTCAGCGCTTCACGATAGGTAATCTCGGGCATCAGGTGTCCTCACCTGGCCTCTGCCGCCACTGTGGGAGAGGAACTGCTAGCGCCACGTGACAGGCAGATCGCCGGCGTACACGTCCTGGGTCAGGTCCGTGGACGGATCTGGCTCGGGACTGGCGTCTGCGAAATCGACCGCCTCCTGGACGATGCGCTCGACATCCTTTTCGTGTGCGTCGAAGTCGTCGTCGCTGGCAATGCCGGCTTCGCGCAAACGGTGGCGGAAGCCCTCGATGGCGTCGCGCTTGCGCCACTCCTCCACTTCTTCCTTGGAGCGATAGACCTGTGGATCGGCCATGGAATGGCCGCGGTAGCGGTAGGTCACCGCCTCCAGGAAGTAGGGCGTCTTCTCGTCGCGGATGCTCTGCGCGGCGGCGCGAGCGGCATCCAGCACGGCCACGATGTCCATGCCGTCCACGCGCTCGGCGGGGATGTCATAGCCCCACGCCTTGCGGTACATCTCCTTGACCGCGGACACGCGCTCGACGGCGCTGCCCATGCCGTACTGGTTGTTCACGCACACGAACAGCACAGGCAGGTTCCAGACTTTGGCCAGGTTCAGCGACTCGTGGAACGTACCGTTATTGGTGGCGCCGTCGCCGAAGATCGACATCACGACCTCGTCGCCGTCGCGGTACTGGACGGCCATGGCGGTGCCCACCGCCAGCGCTATCGAGCCGGCCACGATGGCGTAGCCGCCCATAAAGCGCTTCTCCGGATCGAACAGGTGCATGGAGCCGCCGCGGCCGCGGCTGGTGCCATCAACTCGGCCGAACAGCTCGGCCATCACGCGCTTGGGATCGACACCATGGCTGATGGCGTGGCCATGCTCGCGATAGGTGCTGTACACGTAATCGCCGGGCCGCAGCGCCTTGATGGCGCCGACGAAGGTGGCCTCCTCGCCGATGTTCAGGTGCAGGAAGCCGCCGACCTTGGCGCGGGTGTACATTTCGCCGACTTTCTCCTCGAAACGGCGGTTCAGCAGCATCAGGTGATGGAGGTCCAGCAGCTCCTCGCGGCTGTGTCCGGCTAGCGCTTGATCCTGCTGCTTGGTATCAACGGCCATGGGTGCGTTCAAGGGGGATTGTAACGACCAGTTGCCGTTTACAATCGCCTCTGATGCCGCTCCCAATCTCGACGAAGCCCGATCATGCGCACTGGCGCGACCTGTACTACGACGTGGTGCAGACGGGGCTGTGCACCGGCTGCTCGGGCTGCGTGGTGGTCTGCCCCCACCAGGTGCTCGACTACAAGAACCTGACGCCGTTCCAAACGCTGGACACGCCTGACGACTGCGTCCATGGCGTAAAGGGCTGCGACACCTGCGCGCGGGCTTGTCCGCGCATTGGCTACGGGGCGGTGGACATCGACAAGCTGCTGTTCGGGCGGGAGAAGGAGCCGCACGAGCTGTGCGGCATCTACGACGAGATCGTGTTCGCGCGCTCGCGCGATCCCCGCGTGCTGGAGCGGACGCAAGACGGCGGCATCGCCTCGACGCTGGCCATCTGGGCGTTGGAATCGGGCTTGATCGATGGCGTGCTGACCTCGAGCAACGGCGCGGAGTGGCATCCCCTGGACAGCGGCGCGTACATCGCCACCAACGCCGAGGAGGTCCTCGCCGGCGGCATGTCGCGCTACACCTACGTGCCCACGCCGCTGCCGCTCAAGCAGGCGGTGAAGGACGGCTACTCGAAGCTGGCCCTGATGAGCGTGCCGTGTCAGACGGAATTCGTCCGCAAGCTGATGACCACCAAGGTCAAGAAATACTACTCACGGGTGGCGCTGATTATCGGCCTGCTGTGCAGCGAGACGTTCGAGTTCGAGCCGTTCATCACCGAGACGATGGTGCAGAACCGCGGCATCGACGTGAACGACGTCCGCAAGATCAACATCAAGGGCAAGGTCATCGTTTATCCCAAGAACGGTGGCGAGCCGGTGTTCGTGCCCCTGAAAGAGGTGCGGCCGATGGCTCGCAGCCACTGCCATCACTGCCCCGACTTCACCGCCGAGCACGCCGACCTCTCGCTGGGCGGCCTGGGCCAAGACGGTTGGACGCTCACGCTCATTCGGACGGAGGTCGGTCGCACTTTCTGGCAAGGCCTGGTCCAATCGGGCCTGATCGAGGTCCGGCCGGCCGAGGAGGAGCCGGATGTGCTGGCGCTCATGGACAAGCTGTCGATCAAAAGCCGCAGGCGCGTGGTCGCCGCCGGCGACACCTGGTACCAGCGCGAGCAGCCACTCCCGCCGGAGCTGATGCCCGAAGCCGTCAGCGTAGCGTGACATGCTCTCGGGCATGGATGCTCAAGAAATCCTGACCCAGGTTCGCGATTCTCTCACCGTCAAACGTGTGTTCGGGGAGCCGTATGAGGTGGGCGGCGTCACGTTCGTGCCAGTTGCCACCGTGCGCGGCGCTGGTGGCGGAGGCGGCGGCCGGGGCGGCAGCCATGAGGGCCAGGGCGAGGGCTCTGGCTGGGGCGGCGGCTTCAGCGCCGAGCCGGCCGGGGCGTACGTGATCCGCGATGGCCAGGTGGACTGGAAGCCTGCGCTGGACCTCACGCGCATCATCCTGCGGGGCCAGCTGGTAGCCATCATGGCCCTGCTCACGATCCGCGCGGTGGTGCACGCCGTCGCTCGCCGCCGCCGCTAGGTTGCGATTCGATCGCCAGGCGTACAATGGCTGGCTAATTGCCAGCATAAGGAGATATCCGGTGGGCTCGCAGTCGCTGACCTACGTTGCTCCGTTTGCCCTTGCTGTCAGTTTGCTGGCGTCGGCATGCGGTGGAACCGCGGCGACGCCGGCGCCCAGCGCGCCGACGGCCTCGGCGGCAGCGAAGCCCTCCGCTCCCGCGTCGGCGGCTGCCGCGGCCAGCACGCCCGCCAGCGCAAAGCCGGCGGCTGGCGCACCTGCTTCGGCGACCGCCGCGGCCAGCGCCGCAGCGGCGGCCAAGCCAGGCATGACGCAGGTCCGGCTGGGGCTTCTGCCGTCGGTCGCCAGCGCGCCCATCTACACCAACCTGGAGTCGGGCGCCTTCGCCAGCTCAGGGCTGGACGTGAGCATCACGCCCTTCACCGATACCGTGCAGATCATGGTGTCCATCGCTGGCGGTCAGCTGGAGATGGGCCAGATCACCTTGGGCGTGGGCGCCCTCAACGCCATGGCGCGTGGCACGGACCTCAAGCTGGTGGCGTCCGCCAACCAGGACCCGGCCGAGCATGGCGCGCTTACGCCGCTGCTGATTCGGACCGACTTGATCGACTCTGGCCAGGTCAAGTCCGTGAAGGACCTCAAGGGGCGCAAGCTGGCCATCAACGGCAAAGGCACCATCCTCGAGTACACGATCGGCAAGCTGATGCTAGGCGCGGGCCTGCAGCCCAGCGACGTCGACGTCGTCGTCTTGCCTCTGCCGGACCAGGTGACGGCGCTGGGCAACAAGGCCATCGACGCGTCGCTGACACTGCAACCGCTGGCCACGCAAGCCGTTCAGAAGGGGGTGGCGAAGGTGCTGACTGACACCGTTACGCCGAACGCCCAGCTAGGCATGATTGCCGTCAACAGCAAGTGGGCCGAAACCCATCGCGAGGCCACCGTCAACTTCCTGTTCAATCACGTGAAGATGATCCGGCGTCTGGCCGATGGCAAGATCAAGAGCGACAGCGAGGCCCTTGCGGCCATCCAGAAATGGGTCAAAACTGAGCCCGAAGTCGTGAGAGCGGCTCCCGATCCGAACTGGCCCAAGGACGCTAAGCTGAACCGGGCCAGCATGGCCGACGAGCAAAAGTACTTCCTCGATCAGAAGGCCACGAACTACGGCGAGCCTATCCCCATCGACCGCATCGCGGACGACAGCTACTTGGACGAGGCGCTTAAGAAGCTCGGCTCGTAGGCAACAAAAAACCTCGCCGCAGCGGGCGAGGTCACATCCAATGTTTAACTGCGACGAAGTCTAACACATCGGTCAGTTATACAACATATAATTCATCGAACACATGGAGATCGAGCGCAGGCTGAGGCGGGTGGGCGGCTCGGTGATGCTGCCGCTGCCGCCGGAGATGCTTACCGAAAGCGGGCTCGCGCCGGGCGACGTAGTGCGCCTGAAATCACGGCCGGGGCACATTGAGATCGCGCCCACGGAAGGGCCCGACCTGGAAGTCGCAGCCTTCGCGGCGCGTTTCACTCGGCGCTATCGCGAGGCACTCGCGCGGCTGGCGCAATAGCCGCTCTCGACCAGCCGCTGGTCTCGCGGGAGCAGCTGCTGTTCCTGCACGTCGTTGCCAGCGCCGAATTTGGCGGTGACGAGGGGGTGCGCGATCGTCAGCTGCTCGATGCTGCTCTGGCCCGTCCGCTAGCCTCCTTCGCGGGCGAGCTGCTGTACGGCAACCCATTTGCGCGAGCCGGGGCACTCATGCACTCGATGTTGGAAAACCAGCCATTCGCCAGCGCCAACACGGCCGTGGCTATCCTGGCGGCAGGCTTTTGGTTGGAGCGGGAAGGCTACCGTCTGGACGCGGACCAGCACGATCTCCTTCAGACTGCCCTAGCCACCGCCGCCGGTGCGCTTGACGTGGACGACCTTGCCCGCTGGCTGCGCGAGCGTGCGGTCCGTCTAGACCGCTGAGGCGACTGGCGCCTTCACGCGCGGGTTCACTTTTTCGGCGAAGAGACGGATGCTTTGGATGGCCTGATCGGGCGTGATGCCGCCGAAATGGACCTGGAAGCTCATCTCGCACTCCCCGAACTTGTCGACGATGTACTGGACCTTGTCCAGCGCCTCGTCGGGGTCGCCGACGATAGCCCGGTGCTCGCGCTCGACTTTGTCCCAGGTCATCGCGTCGATCAGGGCCGGCAAGGTCTCGTAACGCTTGTACTGGGCCTCGTCGCGGCCGGCCCACCAGCTGGCAATCTCGCGGAAGACGGCCAAGTAGTGCTGCATGCCGGCCCAGGCGCGGTCCTTGGCTGCTTGGCGGTCCTCGTCGATGACGCAGTGCAGCACCATCATCACCCGCGGCTTGCCGGGCGCCCCGCTCGAAGCGAACGATGAGCGGTACAGGTGCAGGTGATCGGCCAGCTCGTCGTAGTCGCCGATGTAGGGCACGACCATCATCGAGTAGCCCTGCTCACCGGCCCACTGGAATGAGGCCGGCGTGGCGATGGCGGCGATCCAGATGGGCGGGTGCGGCTGCTGCACCGGCTTCGGCAAGCTGGTGACGTTCTCGAACGAGTGGTACTTGCCATGGAAGGTGACGTCGTCCCGCGTCCACAGCAACTTCAGCGCCTCGATGCACTCCTCGAAGCGGCCGCGGCTCTCGTCCATGGAGACGCCGAAAGCGGCGAACTCGTGCGGCAGGAAGGCGCGGGCGATGCCGGCGTCCACGCGGCCATTGCTGATGCAGTCCAACATGGCCAGCTCCCCGGCCAGCTTGAGCGGATGGTTGAACACGGGCAGCACGGCGCCGGTCATCAGCCGCTGCTTTTTGGTGACCGCGGCGGCGGCCGAGAGATACACCACCGGGTTGGGGCTGTAGCCGCCATAGGGATGGAAGTAGTGCTCCACGATCTTGATGCGCGTGGAGCCCAGATCCTCGCACTCACGGGCAATCCGCAGCGTCTCGGCAAAGTACTGCGCGCCCGACTTCTCGTTCGGTCGCATGTCCGGGAAGAAGTCGAGCCCAAACTCAACGGGCATGGCTAGTTAGACGATAGCGGGAGCTGGCGCAAATGCGGGCAGCACCTCGCGCGAGAAACGGCCCATCTGGGCCAGGGTGGCCTCATGCGGCAGCCCGCCAAAGTTGAAGTAGCAGATGACCTCGTCCAGGCCCGCGGCCTGCACCTTCTTCAGATGATCGATGCAGTACGCGGCGCTGCCGGTGATGATACTGCGCTCGCGCAGCTGGTTCGGCTCCATGGCCCGGATGCGCTTGACGATGTCGGCGAAATAGGCGATGTGCGGCGGCGCCTTGCTGGGATCGCCCGGCAGCGCGGGCAGCACGCCGCGCAGGTAGTAGAGCAAGCGCTCTCGCGCGCGCAGCTCCTCTTCTTCCGAGTCGGCCAGGCACACGAAATACGAGCACTTGACTTTGGCCTCCGGATGGCCCGCATCGGCCGCGAGCGCACGGAATTTCGCGGCGGCTTCCTCGAGGCTACCGAACATCATCGCCGCGGCGAACGGCGCGAAGATGATGTCGAAGCCGTTCCGCGCCGCCATCTCCATGGTCGGCGGGCTGAAACAAGCCACCACCACCGGCGGGTGCGGCTGCTGCGTGGGCCGCGGCAGCACCGTCACCGGCTGCGCGATGCGATGGTACTGGCCCTCGAAGGTGAAATCGGCGTTCTTCCAGGCGCCGGTGACGATCTGCAGCTCCTCGTCGAAGCGGCCGCGGCTCTCGTCGAACGGCACCTCGAAGGCACTGTACTCCCGCTCGTCGTAGCCGCGTCCGGCGCAGAAGTCGGCCCGGCCCTCACTGAGCAGGTCGAGCAGGGCCCATTCCTCGGCCACACGCAGAGGGTGATTGCACGGCAGCACCACCGCGGCGGCGCCAAGGCGCACGCGTTTGGTCCGCGCGGCGACGTACCCGAGGAAAGTCGTGGGCGACGGCAGGCAGCCGAACAGGCCGAAATGGTGCTCGGGCACCCAAACGGAGTCGAAGCCCAGGTCCTCGGCGGCCAGGCACTCGGCTAGGATTTCCCGCAGGAACTGGTTCGGGTCGCGCCGGTTGGGTTCGTAGTAGGGCGGGTTATCGCTGAGGGTAAAGTAGCCGAACTTCACGGCTTCAGCGTTAGCACGTCCCCAAGCTGCTCTTTCGTCATGCCGACCCATTTGCCTTTGTAGGTCCCGAACTGGAACTTGGCGATCTGGTCCTGCGTGCGGTCCCACGTGCGCGCCACGTCCTTGTAGGTGTCGACGATCTGGAGGCCCACGTCGCTGCCCTTTTTGACGGCCTGCCAGAAATAGATGTTCTGCACGACGTCGTGCTCCTTATCCAGGCTGAGCGGACCCTTAGCCGTCTCGATCTTGAGGTTGTAGAGCACATTCATGAACGCCTGCTTGTCCTCGACGTTGCCGTTCGCCTGCTTGACGGCAGCTTCGAGGATCTGGGCGGCGGACCAGCCCACGCCAGTATCGGTGGACACCGGCCGGTTGGGGTACTTCCCATTCCAGGCTTTCAGGAGAGCCTGGTTGCCGGGCGTCTCGAGCGCGGGCGAGTAGGCGTAGTTGCCAGTAATGCCGACGACCTTGTCCTTGGACTGAGCGAAGTTCGTCCCGCTGATCTGGCCGCCGAAGTGGTCCAGCACCGGACGGTTGCTGCCGCCCGCATAGGTGGCGTAGGCCTCGGAGAAGCGCAGGCTGTCCACGCCCGGCATGAAGGTCACCAGTACGTCACCGTTGTTGCTGATCTGGCTCACGTAAGGACCCATGTCGTTGGTGCCCAAGGGTGGATGAATCTCCTGCACGATGGCGCCACCGCGGCCCACCCAGGCGCTGCCAAAGCCATCGCCAGTTTCCAAGCCGCCGCCGTAGTCGGAGGTGATCAGAACGGCCTTGCGATAGCCCTTCTTGAAGCCATAATCGGCCAGCGTGTCGGTAATGCCGGTGCCGTTCTGGGTGAAGCGCACGATGAACGGGCCGGCGGTCTTCGAGTCGTACATGAGCGATTCGGCGCCACAGTTACCGCTCACGATGAGCGGCAACTCGACCTGCTTGACGTAGCCGGCCACGGCGTAGCAGATGGGCGTCGAGGTGAGGCCCATGAGTACGTTCACCTTGTCGCTCTCGACGAGCTGCTTGGCCTTGGTCAGGCCGGTATCGGCTGACCCGGCGTCGTCCGCATACACCACCTCGATCTTGCGGCCGGCAACGGTGCTCTGGATGGAGTCGAGATACATCTGGAAGGCGTCATTGTTGTCTTTGCCGACGTTGGCCAGCGAGCCAGTCGTGGAGTTGATGTAGCCGACTTTGATGGAGCCGCCGGCGGCCGGCTTGGCGCTGGCGGCGCTGCTGGCCGCGGGCTTGGCGCTAGCCGAGGCCGCGCTTGCGGCGGCCGGCTTGCTCGCGCCGGTTGCGCTGGCGGGGGCGCTGGCTGCCGCGGGTTTGCTGGCGGCAGCCGAGGCAGGCGCGCTGGCTGGCGTGGGGGCTGCTCCGCCACCGCAGGCGACAAGAGCGAGTATGGCGATCAGGACGCCGCTGGATTGTGACAGTCTCATGGCTTGCCATGATACTGGAGGTCCCGACCGGGGCTGGCGGCCAGCGTTCGAGCAACGACGAGCCCGGGGACGCCAGCCAGCGCCAGAACGATAAGCAGTGTTTTCAAAGCGAACTCGCGGGCCTTGTAGATGGCGGCCAGTGCCGTCTCGGCTCGCTGTTCCGCGATGACGCCACCTAACTCGGGCACCCTCGCATAGCCCGCAAGGATGCGCCCGCGATCGCTGTCATAGGCCAGCGTACCCGACGCGGCTGTGCTATCCAGCAGAGCCTGGACGGAAGGCCGCTGCGAGAAGTCGGCGAACGCGTTATTGACCGCGCTGTCTGGATGGACCAGCACGTGGCCGTTGTTGCCCACCAGATAGGCGCTGTCGCTGCCAGATGCGCGCATCAGCAGCGCCAGCCATCGATCTGCTGGGACCGAGACGGTGACAATCCCGGCAAACCCACCCCTCGCATCTTGAACCGGTGCGCCGAAGATGAACGTCGGCACACCGCTATTGCGGCCGATAAGCGTCTCGAAGCTTGGAGCGTTGGTGCGGCGCGCATTCTCCAAAACGGCCTCACCGGCGCGGTTCACTGGCGGCAGGTCGTCGCCCCGAGCCAGTGACCGCCCGCCGGCGTCGTAGACCGATACGGCGAATACCTCAGGGTGCAGGCGCTGATAGTCGCGGAGCAGCTGGGCTTGCTCCGCCGGAGTCATCTCCACCAGATACGGCGTGCTGGCTATGGAGGTGACAATCGCGCGGTTGGCTTGAGCGAAGCTGGCCACATCGTCGGCCAGCACGGCCGCCAGCGTTTGCCAGCTTCGCAGCGATAGCGCGGTCACCAGATCCTGCTGGCCGTTGCTGATGATGGTGACGGTTGCTACCAGGGGTATGGCGGCGGCGAGCATCAGTGCCACAGCCAGCTGGGCCCCGGGTGTTGGCCGGGCGGCCGGTCGAAGCAGCGCCAGTACCGGTCCCACGATCAACGCAGTCCCGAAGCCGGCGTAATACATCGGGCCCAACCAGGATTGCGACGGGAGGGGGCTGACTACCAAGAACCCCAGCAAGGCCGCTGCCACCGCGAAGCGAGCGGTCCAGTTGGCGGTCATTGAGCTTGGGCCAATCAGCTGCACTGCTACAAGCGCTACACCCGCCACGCAAAAAGCCGCGCCGACTCCAACAATCGCCGGGTCCGCCGCGGTGCTCCAGCGGGCCGCTCCAGCGACGAGCGGCGCGCCGGTGATGGCTGTAGCGACGCCAAGCAAGAGCGCGAACAGATCGCAGGCACCATGGCGGCGTCGTGCCAGGAGACCAAGCAGCAAAGGTGCGGCCAGAGTGCCTAGGCCGAACACCACAAGGCGCGTCGCTCCGACCCAGTTGCCAGTATGGACGAAGCCGGCGGCGAGCAGCAGCCAGGCAGCTCCAACCAGCGCCTGCAGCCCGAACAGCAGTGGCGAATTTGGGACAAACGCGGCTGCCACGATGAGCGCGCTACCGAGCACAAACAAGGTGATGGCCACCGGCATGAGGTAAGGTCGAAGGAGCGCGAAGGCCGGGCCGGTGAAGCGATGTGGCACGACCAGCATCAGCGCCCCAGCACAGGCGCAGTAAATGCTGGTAAGCAAGCGCAGGGTCGCAAGGCCGGTTGCTGAGGAACTGGTTAACGCGCCAGCCGCTGTTCGGGTCACCTCGCCTCTGCTGCTGACGTCGCGGGCTTGGTAGGCCGCCGAGTCGGGCAATAGAGCGTTAACTAAGCGCATGCTGTGCGGGACAGCCTACAGGCCGCTGCTTCCGCTGGCAACAGCCTAGCCCGTGTGGGCTGCGCCGTCGTCGATGGCCCAACGATCCGCGGCGGTGGTTTGCCACATGTCAACATGTCTGTTACTATCTCGATATATCGAGACAGTACTTGGAGGAGTACCATCATGTTTAATGGACCTTGGGAGCACGGGCGCTGGGATCAGCACTGGCGGCGCGCCTGGAAGGATCAATTCAAGGCCGAGCGGCTGCGCGAGCGTGTGTTCGGTAAGGGCGATCTCAAGTACTTGATCCTGGACCTGTTGAAGGACCAGCCGCGCCACGGGTACGACATCATTCGCGAGCTGGAATCGCGCTGCGCTGGCCTCTACACGCCCAGCGCCGGCGCGGTGTACCCGACGCTGCAGTTGCTGGAGGACATGGGCGCCGTCACCTCTGAGCAGCAGGATGGCCGCAAGACGTACACGATCACGGATGAAGGCCGGCGCATCCTGGAGGAGCGGCGCGACGTCATCGACGAGATTACCGGGCGGGTGCGGGACTGGATTCGGCGCGAGGGTGGTTCGGAGGTTGGCCAGGCCATGCGTGAGCTGGGCGAGCTCATGGCCCTGCTCGGCCGCGAAGGAGGCCGCGCACTCGGCGATCCGGACAAGCTGCGCCGCGTGCGCGAGGTCATTGCCCGGGCGCGCGAAGAGCTGCGTGCCATCCTTCGGGATGAGGTGCAAGTCTGAGTCGCTTTCGGACGACCAACCCGTGGATCGTGCTGCTGGTGTTGTGCACCGGCTTTTTCATGATCCTGCTCGATACGACGGTGGTGAACATCGCCATCCCGAGCATGATCGAGGGCCTGCACGCCTCGCTGGATCAGATCCTATGGGTACTCAACGGCTACATCCTGGTGTATGCCGTGCTGCTGATCACTGCCGGCCGGCTGGGCGACCTGTATGGCCAGCGCAATGTATTCGCGGTTGGGCTGGTGGTTTTTACGGCGGCCTCAGCCTATTGCGGGCTGGCGCCCGACGTCCTCCATCTGCAGATAGCGCGTGTCATCCAGGGAACCGGCGGGGCGCTGCTGACGCCGCAGACGCTGGCCATCCTGACATCGATTTTCCCGGCGGATCGGCGCGGCGCGGCCTTTGGCGTGTGGGGCGGTGTGGCGGGCATTGCCACCGTCGCCGGGCCAACGCTTGGCGGCTACCTGGTGGCGGACTGGGGCTGGCGATCGATCTTCTACCTCAACGTGCCGATCGGCATCCTGGCATTGGTGGCCACCTTCGTCGTGATTCCGGACATGCGGCAGGGTCGCAAGCACCGCCTGGACGTCATCGGCGTGGCGCTGGCTACGGCCGGTCTGTTCGCGATCGTGTTCGGGCTCATTGAGGGGCAGCGCTTCCAGTGGGGAACTATCTGGGGGCCGATCACCATCCCCAGCATGCTCGGCGCCGGGGTTGGCGTGCTGGCGCTGTTCATCCTGTGGGAGCGCCGCCAGGCGGAGCCGCTGATGCCGCTGAGCCTGTTCAGGAGCCGCAACTTCGCCATCATGAACTGGATCGCTGTGGTGGTCTCGTTCGGCATGTTCGGCTTGTTCCTGCCGATCACCATCTACCTGCAGTCGGTGCTGGGCCTGAGCGCCCTGCACGCGGGGCTGACCATCGCGCCGATGTCGCTGGTGTCGATGGTGGTGGCGCCGCTGGCGGGGCGTTTCTCCGACAAAATCGGGGGTAAGTACATCTTGTTTGTGGGCTGCATCATTGTTGTGCTGGGGATCGGATCACTGGTGCTGCTGGCGGGCCCAGCGGTTTCGCCGGTGCGGTTCCTGCCGTCGTTCGCGGTGGCGGGCCTGGGCATGGGCATGGTATTTTCGCCGATGGCCACCGTGGCTATGCGCAACGTGAGCCCAACCATGGCCGGGGCGGCGTCAGGCGTGTTCAACAGCTTCCGCCAGCTGGGCGGTGTGATCGGCAGCTCGGTAGTGGGGGCGATCCTGCAGGCTCAACTGGCGCGGTCCAGTGAGTTCGTGCAGGCCTTGCGGCCATCACTGGCGGTGCCGATGGCGATCATGCTGCTGGGCGCCTTCAGCACGCTGCTGATCGAGCGCCGCAAGAGGGCTCGGCCGGCCGTCGCGGCGCCCGAGACGCTGGCCATGGCCAGCTGAAGACGCTACAGGATCAGCACGTTCACGGCAAGCCCGACCACGCCGCCAGCGATGGCCGGCAGCCAGCGCCGCGGCAGGTGCTTGTTGGCGATGGCTACACACAGGGGGGCGATGCCGCCGGTAACGAGGCAGCCGAGATCACCGGGACTGACGTCCGGCACGAAATCAGCATTGAGCCCCGCCAAGTTGGCAAACGCCCGCCACCCGATGATGAGCACCCCAGCCACGGGCGCGGACGACCAGAACTCCAGTCCTCGCCAGCTGGACAGCTGAGTCGCCAGGGCGACTGCGGCAGCGGTTACCAGTCCGCTGGTGACGATGAGATACCACGGGATCACTTGGCCAGGAGCCTGCTCCGCACCAGTTAATTATGCGTAGCTGGCGGGCGGCCGTCCAGGTGTCCTAACTCACGCTCAGAACCTATGGCACATTTTTGTGGCCACGCCGAACACGCACACATCACAGGGGCCCGCACGCCAGCCTAGGTAATTTCGGCAGCGACCGCCCCGTGCCAAGGCCTATTTCACGCTCGAACACCCCGATCTCCAGCCACCCGCCTTGCGGATCCCAGGTGCACGCCAGCCGCCGCCTGTCCCGGACCAGGTGGCCCTCCGACTGCGAACCGTCGAGTTGCAATTACCGATGCACGTCATCAGGGAGGTCATATGAAGTCAGGGGTCGATCTTCGTAAGGCAATTCGCACATCCATCTTGGCCGCGGCATTGGGCATGCCGTTCGCGGCTGGAGTAGCGCCGGCATTGATGGCCGCAGGTAACAACGGCAACGGCGCCAACGCCACCTCGGGCGGCAACCAGGGCAGCTCTGGCGGCAACCAGGCTAATTCCGGCGGCAGCGGCAGCCCCGGCAACAGCGCGCACGGCGGCACCAGCGGCGGCGAAACCCCCGGCTCGCCGCCATTCGGGCCGGCAAGCCCGACGCACGGCCAGCCATTTGGCTCGCACGCCACGATTGAGGATGGCTGTGATAGCAAGGGCAACGCCGACCAGGGCAACAATGGCGAGCGCGGCGACAACAACAACGGCACAGCGGCCGAGAAGTGCAAGCCGGGCGGCACGACCGGTGGCAGCGGTGGACCTCAGAGCCAGACGTCTCCGGGCGGCACGGGAGGGACCACCGGCACTGTGGCCGGCGTGACGATCGGCGGTCAGGGAGCTCCCGGCGGGCCGAGCAGCGAAGTCGCGGGGGTGACTATCCCCGCCGCGGCGCCTCAGGCCGGTGGCGGCGGGATGTCCTCCTAAGGCAAGAGCAATTGGAGGCAGGGTTGACCTGCCCCCAACAGAGGACACGAAACGATGGTGCTGTTCAAGCGCACCGGGCTGGACGTTACACCTCGGCTGCCGAAGCTCGAGCAGTCGCAGCCTGCGGAGTTGCTGCCGAATGTGGGATGGCGGCCCGAGCCTCGTGGCCGAGTCTGGCTGGCGCGGGCCAGGGAGTTTTGGTTCGGACAAACCGACCTGGCACCTCTGAGCCTACTGCGCATCGTGTATGGCCTGCTGCTGATCGTCTGGCTGGCCCAGTTGTGGCCGGATTTGGCGGCCTTCTTCAGCGACGAAGGCATGATGCCTCGCAGCCAGCTGGTGAGCTCGTATCCGGGCTTACCCTCGCTGCTGATGCTGGTGAGCCAGTGGTGGCAGGTGGCGGCGTTCTGGTGCGCTGCAGTGGTAGTGGCCGTGATGCTGACCGTGGGCTACCGCACCCGGCTGGCCTGCCTGCTGGCGTTCGTGGCCGTGCTCAGCTTCGAGAACCGGAACCCGCTGATGCTGGACAGCAGCGACTTCGTATTCAAGCTCGTCCCCTTCTGGATGATGTTCACCGCGGCCGCCGAACGGTTCTCGATCGACGCGTTGCTGCGCAAAACACGCGGCGAACCCAGCAGTGGCCGGGGGCCAGCCTTCCCGGTGCGCCTACTGGAGTTCCAGATCGGCTGGATCTACCTGGCCACCGCCTTGGAGAAGTGGCCCGGGAAAACGTGGCTGGACGGGACGGCGGTGTACTACGTGTTCCAGCTGTCGCACACCTTCGCGCGGCCGTTCGCCGCTCCACTAGCGTCGAACCTGGACCTCGTACGCGCTTTCACCTGGGAGACGCTGGCGGTCGAAGTAGCGTTTCTGCCGCTGATGTTCCTGCCTGGGCCATGCCGGCTGCTGGGGATGGCGGCAGTTGTGCTGCTGCAGCTGGGCATCCTAACGATGCTGAACGTCGGCAACTTCCCGCTGATAATGCTGGCGGTCATGGTGCTGTTCCTGCCGCCAGCCTGGATCGAGCGCCTGACCGCCCGAGTGCGTGACTCGCGACTGTGGGGCGCCGCCCGGAGAGCCTGCCTCCGACTGCCTGGCCCGGAAGGCCGGGGCGGGGCAGCCCCGGCATGGCCGCGGCGTATCGGTTACACGGGTTTGGCCGTGCTGGCTGCTGGCGCCTTCAGCCTGGCTCTGCCCGCGCGCTTTTCCGGCATCACGCCGCCACCCAACGTGCGCGACGGGCTGGTATTCGTCGGGCTCAACCAAGCCTGGAACATGTTCTCGCCGAACCCCAGCCGAACCGACTGGTGGGTGATGGCGCCAGGCCAGCTGTCGGACGGCAGCGAATATGACGTCCTGCCGCGATCCTGGAGGACGATCTACAGCCGCTGGATGAAGATCATGGACCGCCTCTCGATACCAGGCCATTCCGGCTATCTGCAGGAATTCGGCCGCAGCATCTGCCGGCTGCATAACAATCACCTCGGGGCGGGCCAGCCTCAGCTGATGACATTCCAGATCCATTTCGTCAGCAGGATCATCCCGCCGCCCGAGCTGGGCGATTTCGAGCTATCGGACGTGCTGCTATGGGATCACCGCTGCTTCGAGTAGACACATCTGGCGCAGAAGTTGCGTTATACAGAATGCAGGAAGCACTCATGACGACACTTCAAGCCGTAAAAGTCATGGTCGCGGACGACCACGCGCTCTATCGCGCCGGCTTGCGCGAGCTGCTGGAGCGGGATGAAGTACGGGTGGTGAGCGAAGCCGGCACCGGCGAGGAGGCCGTGAAGCAGGCGCTGCGCACGCATCCCGACGTGGTAGTTATGGACGTGCGCATGCCGGTTATGGACGGCATAGAGGCGTCCCGCGAGATCAAACGGCAGCTGCCGGACACTGAAATCGTGATGGTTACCGGCGTAGAGGAGAATGCCGACGAGCTGTTCCAGGCCATCGATGCCGGAGCGCGCTCATTTGTCGGTAAGGACGAAGATCCAGAGAGCATCGTCGAGGCAGTGCGCAGCGCCTCCCAGGGCGGCGCCTACCTACCGCCGCACGCGATGCAGCTGCTGGTTGAGCGCCTCAGCGGTCAGCGCAGGGCCGGCGCTGAACCCAGCCGGCGCGTGGACACACGGCTAACGCCGCGCGAGAAAGAGGTGCTGCGGCTGCTGGCGAAGGGCCGCCGCAACCAGGCTATCGCACAGGAGCTGGGGCTGAGCGTCCGCTCGGTGGGCAACCACCTTGCGAAGATCTATAACAAGCTGCACGTCCATGGCCGCTCGGAGGCGGTGCTGCACTCCATCCGCAGCGGGATCGTGCCGGTCGACTAGCCGCGCGAACCAGGGACTTTTACCTAGCCGGCGAAGCCTCGCGGGTGATCGCGGTGCCAGCGCAGAGCGCTACGGACCATGGATTCGAGGTCATGCCGCGGCTGCCAGCCCAGCTCACGCCGAATCAGCTCGTTGGCGGCGTACTTGGCTGCCGGTTCGCCCGGCCGCGGCTTACCCTGCGACGTAGGGAAGCGCGCGCCTGCTATGCGCTGCACCGCGTCCACGACCTCCTTGGTCGAGTAGCCGCGGCCCAGGCCCACGTTGTACGCGGCCGTTGCGTGGCCGTCGCGCAGCGCATCCAGTGCCAGCACGTGGGCTGAGGCGAGGTCCAGCACGTGGATGTAGTCGCGAACGGTCGTTCCGTCGGGCGTATCCACCTTGGAGCAGGTGAATTCGAATGGCTTGCGGCCTTGCGCGCCAAGGATGGCATTGGGGATGAGGTGGGTTTCGGGGTCGTGATCTTCCCCCAGCGAGCCATCCTCGGCCGCGCCGGCGGCATTGAAGTAGCGCAGCGAGATGGAGCGCAATCCGTACGCCTCTGAGTAGCGGGCCAGCGCCTGCTCAACCATCCACTTGCTTTCCCCATACGGATTCGTTGGCAGCTTGGGATGATCCTCGAGGAGTGGCAGCGCCTGAGCCTCGCCATACACCTCCGAAGTCGACGAGAAGACGAGCATCTGCACGCCGGCCACCAGCATGGCGTTCAACAGGTTGAGCGAGCCACCGACGTTATTGGTGAAGTACTTTCGTGGGTCGGCCGCCGATTCGCCCACAAGCGCGTACGCAGCAAAGTGCAGCACGGCTTCGAAATGCCCCTCGCGCAGCACGTGCTCGATACGTCCGGCATCGGTCAGCTCACCCTGGATGACCGGCACGGAGACGGCGGCACGGTGGCCCAGCCGGAGGTTGTCGAACACGGTCACCTCGTGCCCCAGCCGGACCAGCTCGCAGACGGTGTGCGATCCGATGTAACCTGCGCCACCCGTGACTAGCAACCGCACGCGAGGAGTGTAGCGGCGGTTTTGGTACGCCGCTTGCGAAGAAAGCGAGCGACAATGGGAGGTCGATCCGCGGTGCCTGTCGCCCCCGATCCGCCAGCGGCCGGCGCCGACGCTGCACAGCTGCGGGCCGAGCTGCAACAGCTGCGTCAGGAGCTGGAGGAGCATCGCCGCGTAAATGCGATCCTCAGCGATGCTGTCGAACAGTTCACCGGCGCCTTAGCTCACGATCTCAAGAACCCGCTGGCCGCGATCAAGGTCAGCGTGCAAGGGCTGAAACGGGCGCTTGGGCGAAAGGCCACCATGAACCCCGAGCAGCTGGGCGATCGGCTCAGCCGCATCGAGAGCGCCGTCGACCAAGCTCAGGAGCACATTTCCGCCGTCCGAGCGCGGCTAGGTTCTGAGACCGCGCTGCGAACGCCTCTCCGCCGCGACACGGTGGACCTGGTGGCCATCGTCCGCGAGACGGTCAACGGCTACCGGCGGACAGCGGGTCCACGGCGGGTGCACCTAGAGTGCGCGCTGACGGTCTTGCCGGGCTGCTGGGACGAGCAGCGTGTGCGCCAAGCGCTCGAGGCGCTGCTCGACAACGCCCTCAAGTTTTCACCCGACAATCAGCCGGTGACCGTTACGGTCGAGCGGGACGCGACCGGCGGGCTGGCCGTGGTTCGCTGCCGGGACCGGGGCATCGGCATTCCGGCGCGAGACGTGCCTCACCTATGTGAGCGGCTATACCGCGCCGAGAACGTGTTGGGCCGCTACAAGGGAGCAGGCATGGGGCTGTTCGAGGCCCACACCTCCATTGCCCAGCACGGGGGCGAGCTCCAGATCGAGAGCGAGGAAGGCTCAGGCAGCCTCTTCACGGTCGTCCTGCCGGTGACGGAAGGCTCGTGGCCCGATATTTGCGTGCAGCCAACCCACGTCTTACCACCCCCAAACGTCCTAAGTAAATCCGGCACAAGGAAGCGTTGATGAAACACACGGTCCTCATTGCTGATGACCATGCCGTCTATCGCATGGGGCTGCGCGACTTGCTCGAGCCGGAGTACAGGATCGTGAGCGAGGCCACCGAAGGGGCCGAAGCGGTTCAGAAGGCGCAGAAGGAAAAGCCAGACGTCGTCGTCATGGACATCAATTTGCCCGGCATGGACGGCATCGCCGCTGCCAAGCAGATCAAGGAGAGCTGCCCCGATACGAGTGTGGTGGTCATCACCGCATATGACGACGACCGCCGCATCTTCGAGGCGATTCAAGCCGGTGTAGCCGGCTATGTGCTCAAGGACGACGACCCGCAGACGATGCGGCAGGCAATCGAGAGCGCGGCCGAAGGCAAGGCCTACTTGCCGCCGCAGATCGTCAAGCGCGTGATGAACGGTGTGGCCGGCGCCCTGGGCGGCCGGTCCGACGGCGCCGACCGGACCGTCACCCCGCTGAGCAATCGCGAGCTGACGGTGCTGCGGCTGATGGCGGAAGGCAAGCGCAACCGCGAGATCGCCAAAGATTTGTCCCTCAGCGAGCGCACGGTGGGTAACCACATCACCAACATCTACAACAAGCTGGGCATATACGACCGCACGCAGGCGGTCGTGTATGCCATCAAGAAAGGCATCGTCCAGATTTAGGTATATCTACCCAGAGCGATGCTGGCCATGGCATCAGCCGAATGTCTAGGGCGCGCTACGCCAGATGGGTGGTTTTTCGTGGGCCGGTTCTATAGGGGTCGCGATGGCCCGGCGTGTGCGTACTACTGGCTTATCAATGGGTAGTTTCAGCACGCCAAGGAGTTCAATGTGAAAGCACGATTTTCCGCTGCGTTAGTGGCAGCCGGTCTGTTGTTGATTACGGGCAGCTTGCCGGCCTTTGCCCAGTCAGTGAGCGTGAGCGGATCAGGCGGCAGCACCACCGTAAGCGGTGGCACGTCTACGGGCCAAACAAGTAACCAAGGAGCGACCACTCCGGATGCAGGCAGCCGGACGGTAAGTGGTCCAGCCAATAATGTCAGTACAGGTGGAACACCGGGCGGAACCATAACCACCAGTCCTAGCGGGACCGTTAGCACTGGCTCAAGTCCCGGGGCCAACGCGACCACGGGGCAAACGAACGCCAGCGTTACCGATGGCACTAACACCCTCGGCGCCTCCGTGTGCGCATCTGGGAGCGCCGGCACTGCGCCGGTGAGCGCCAGCGGGAGCGTGGCAGGCACCTGTCCAGGTGGTGGAAACCCGCAAACTTCTCAAACTCCTGGCGGTCCCGATAACGGCGGCGGCGGTGGCG
>DATGVV010000589.1:0-1984 GCA_035299885.1 Chloroflexota bacterium
GAACTGCAGTTCCGGATCATCGCGGCAGTAGCTGCACACTGCCGCGATCTGGTCGCGCCGGATCAAGGCGGTCGCTTCGCTGCCCCTCGCTACCGAGCGTTCCAGCATGGCTTCAGGAAAACGCTGCTGCAGCTTGTCGAGCAGCTGGTCGGGATCTAGACCCAATCGAGCGCGCCCTTCTTCCAGGCGTAGAAATAGCCGATCAGCAAGATGGCCACGAAGACCGCCATCTCGAACAGACCGAACAGGCCCAGCTTGTCGTACTGCACCGCCCAGGGGTAGAGGAACACCACTTCCAGGTCGAATACCAGGTACAGCATGGCCAGCACGTAATAACGGATGTGGAAACGGTCCCGCGCATCGCCCACGTGAGCCACGCCGGATTCGTACGTCTGGAGCTTGACGGGATTGGGGTTCTGGGGCCGGATGAGCCTGGCAATCAGGAAAGTGGCTCCCGTAAAACCGAGTCCGACCAGAATGAACAGGCCTATGCCAATGTAATTGGTGGGCACTGAAGATCCCTTCTCCAGCAGCGAGGTTGCTGCCCCGTCTCAGCCGAGTTCAAGTTTACTACTAAGGGGCTTGCTTAACAGCGTGTTCCCTCTCCCTCTGGGAGAGGGCTAGGGTGAGGGTCAGGGATGGACGCTCTCGACGAACCAGTCGATGGGCAGCTCACGGCCCAGGCCACGCTCCCTAGCAAGCGTGTAGATGTGGTGCCCCACCGCCGCGAACTGCGCGCCCACGCCAATGCTGTTGAGGAACAGTGTGCGCTGCTCGTTGCCGGTTCTGCCGGCCACTTTGCCGCTCACCAGCTCCCCCAAGTCCGGGTAGGCCTTCCAGTCCAGGTCGCGCGGATACTGGTGATCGCGGATCTCGAAGCCGTGGCGCTTCTCGACCTCCGCCAGGTCGGTCGAGGTGTAGTTCTGCTCCTTGGCGCGCGTGTGGAACACGACCACGTCGGCGATCTTGAAGCACTCGTCCGTCGCCTCGTCGCGCTGCATGCTGCTGAGGTGCATGCCTGGCTTGAACCACTCCGCCGGGAAGAACGGCACCCGGCTGTTGGTGGCCGTCACGGCAATATCGACGCCCTCAACGGCCTCCTCTGGGCTCGGCACAGCCCGCACCGGCCGATCGAGCGTGGCCGTCATTCCCTCCGCGAACTTCTGCGCGTTGCCCGGCGTGGGGCTGTAGACCTTGATGTCCTCGATGAGTGGCCGGACGGCGCACAGCGCCATGAGCTGCGTGCCCGCCTGCCAGCCGGAGCCTAGGATGCAGGCGGTGCGAGCGTCTTTGCGGGCCAAATACTTGGCGCCGATCCCGTTGGTGGCGCCCACGCGAAACCGCTGCAGTACGCCGTCGTTCATGATGGCCAGCAGCTCGCCGTTCGAGGTGCTGAACAGGAGCACCAGGCCGAGCCATTTGTTGCCGGGCGCGGCCGGGATTTTCACCCGCCGCCGCAGCCCGTTCTGGATTGGGTAGGCCAGCACGTCTGACGTCAGGCGGATCGAGGCCACCTGCCGCCGCGGGTAGGCGCCATCCATACTCTTGAGGTAGTGCGCGCCGGGGATATCCGGGCCCAGGCTGGTGGTCGTGGGCGTGTGCAGGTCCGTTCGCGGCCGGTACACCGCGCTGCCGCTGCCGATGTCGCCGTACAGCTCCTCCAGAACGGCCAGCGTATCGGCCATGGTGAGGACCTGCTCGACCTCTTGGTTATTAATAAGCAGCGGCATTCTCGTTCTGGTCCCCGCCGAGTCTACCGAGGCGGGGTGTCCGCAATCGTACTCGCGCTAGACTTTCGACGCCTGCGGGGAATGGCGCAGCCTGGCAGCGCGCCTGGTTTGGGACCAGGAGGTCGCGAGTTCAAATCTCGCTTCCCCGACCCTTGCGTTGCCCTTCCTCTCCCCGCCGCAGTGGGAGAGAGGATTGAGGTGAGGGCGTCCTACCCCTGGGGCCCAGCGGCGCTACGCGCCCCCTACGGCACGAC
>DATGVV010000590.1:0-3436 GCA_035299885.1 Chloroflexota bacterium
CGGCGGTGTTGCGGACGCGCTGTGCGAAGCCAGCCGGGTCGGCGAAGATGCGCTCGATGAGCGGCATCACCTCCGAAAATTTGCGCCCCAGCACCTCCTCGGCGGCGATGCCGAACAGCTCCACCGCGCGTTTGTTGACCGTCAGAAAGGTGGCGTCGGGGCCCACCAGCACGATGGCCTCGCTCACGGAATCAAGGACCGCGCCCAGCTCGCTGTGGGCATGGTCCACTTCCTCGTATTGGTCGCGAAGCTCGGTGTTGACCTTCAGCAGCAGGCCCAGCGCTTCCTCGCGCTCGTCCTGCGTCCGTTTGTTGAGGATGATGGTCGAGGCGTAGCTGGCAAACGTCTCCGCCAGCTCCGATTGGGCCGGGCTGGGCTGGACGTCGGAGCGCCAGCCGAACACCAGGCCGCCAAGGTTGTCGCCGCTGACCGCCAGCGGGATGGCCATCAGGGTGCGGGCCTTCTCCATGAGGTGGACCGGGAAATCTGCCGGCGGGAACTGTTGGTTTTCGCCAAATCGCTCGATGATTAGCGTGTGGCCAGCTTTTGTCGCCGCTCGGATGGCCCCGCCACCGGGCGGCCGCCGGCGATGGCGCCAGCGATTCGGCGCGAGGCTGCCATGAATGACCGGATTGGTGATCGTGCCGTCCCGCTGCAGAAGGCCGACCACGGCATAATCAGCCTCAATCAATTGGCAGGCTCGTTCAGCTACAAGATGAAGCAGCCGATCGGCATCGGGCTCGATCGCGCCTTGGCGCATAAGCTCGGCGAGGGGCTCAGCAACCCAGCGGCGGCGTTCGGCCTCAGCCATTGGCATTGCCCCCTAGAATACGCCCAAATGGGTATACGGCGTATCACCCATATGGGGACGGGCGTTATAGAGAGCAAGCTGTGAGGATCCTCGTGGTCGATGACGACCGTGATCTGGTGGCGCTGATCACCTTCACGCTGACACGGGGCGGGCTCGAGACGATCGTGGCCTATGACCCCGCTATGGCGATGCAGAACATCGGCAAGGACTCGCCCGATTTGGTGTTGCTGGACGTCAATATGGGCCCTTGGAGCGGTTTCGATCTGCTCCAGCAGATCCGCGGGCGCAGCACGGTGCCGATCATCATGCTCACCGGGCGGGACGCCGAAGATGACAAGGTGATGGCGCTCGATCTCGGGGCGGACGACTATGTGGTCAAACCCTTCAGCCACCGCGAGCTGCTGGCCCGAGTAAAGGCCAACCTGCGGCGACACAAGTCGGACGCGCCAACCGGCAGTGCCGGCGAGCTGTTGAAGATCGGCGACCTGACGTTAGACCCCAGGCGCCACGAGGTCCGCAAAGGACGCAAGCTGCTGAAGCTCACCCCGACCGAGTTCAAGCTGCTCAGATGCTTGATGCTGAACCCCAACGCCGTAGTGCCGGCGGGAACGCTGCTGGAGGAAGTGTGGGGCTACCACGATCCCGGCGCGGGCGCGGTCCTGCGGGCCACCACGCACCGTTTGCGGAACAAGCTGGAGGCCGATCCGGGGGATCCGAAGCTCGTGCGGACCATCCCCGGCGTGGGGGTCATACTGGTTGCGCCTACTTAGGCGGGCACAGCCACCCAGGTCAGGTTCACCAGGCTGCTGAGCTGTTGGAACTCGTTTCCGCTCGTGGCTAGGAGGCGCACCGTCAGCCTCAGGTAGTCGTCGGCGCCCTTGGGCAGCTGCCCGAGGGCCTGCCCCTGCACCTGCACGGGACCGTCGTACAGCGTGGTGCCGCAGGTGGTGAAGCCAGACGAGCAGCGGCTGACGCTGAAACGCAGCCCCGCGGCGGGCGAGAGGCCAAAGCTGGCCGGATCGTCGAGTCCGCTGGTCACAGTGGGGTTGGTGGTGAGCGAATAGGCGAAATCAGCCGTGCCCTCGTTGCGCACTACGAGGTTGTAGCTCCAGGAGTCGCCGGGCACGACACCTGAACGGCTCAGGATGGCGTTGCTGCTGCCCGGCGTGCTGATGAACAGCACCGACTGCGGGGGCGGGCTTGCGATCGGACTTGGACTCGGTCCCGGCCCGCTGCCCTGTACCGGCGGAGCCGGGCTGGGAGGGGCTGATGGCGGCGGCAGCTGCGGCGGCTCGGCGGCCGGGAGCGGATCGATTGGCGAGCTCACGGCGGGCGGCGCCGCGGGCAGCGGTTGGCCGAATGCTGGTGTCTGCGCCAGCGGCAAGCTGGGCTGGCCGGCCGGACTGCTCAGGCGCTCGGTGTCGAGGGCTGGGTCAGGCGGCTCGCCGCGGGTGCTGCCAGTCGGGTTCGCCAGCCGGCCGGCATCGAGCGCCGGGTCAGGCTCGCTCAGCCCAGCCCGCGCCGTTGCGGGCTGGGCGAGCGGAGCCAGACCAGGCAAGCGCGGCTGATCGAGCACGACCACCGCGAACGGCGACAAGCTCGCCACGCTTGCGACAAGAACATTGCCATCCACAACCGCCCCGGTGTCCTCCCAAGCACCGGCGCGGTAGTGGAATACGGCGAGGCGCTGCGGATCGCCTTCGGCCAGATCCAGTTCTGGCTGCCGAATGGCGACCCGGATCTCGACCCGAAGGCCAGGGACTTCCACTTCGCGGCCAGTGGCCGCGGCCATGAGCGTCAAGTCGAACAGATGTGTCGGCTGGAAGCTCGGACCCGGCAAGGCGGCCCGAATCGCGGCCACGTTGCTGCGCACGCGCAGTGCCAGTGCAGGGCCGTCGTAATCGCTCGGCAGAACCGCCTCAGCGCTGACGTCACCATCGAGCTGCGCTCCCAGCATCTGTCCTCGAGCCGGCTGCGACATGGCGCTGCGCTCTGGTCCGCTGGGCAGCACCGCGCTGACGGAAGGCTCGAGGCGCGGTACCCCCACGCGCACCCACACTGCAAGCAGCAGCAGGCCCGCCACAAGGGCCACCACAGGCACCGCCGCATGCAGCGGCCAGCCGCGGCTAGCCAGCCTTGATGTTGTTGGGGCTGGGCGAGCCTGCAGCGCCATTGTTTCCTGCGTTATCGATCGCTTGGATGGAGAAGGTGTAATGCGTGCCGGACGTGCCGGTGAAGACATAGCTTGTCGTGCCGGCTGAAAAGGTCGGCGTAGCCACGACGGCACCTGTCGAGTGATCCGCCACGGTGGCGGAGTAGCCTGCCAGGCCGGCGCCACCAGCGTCCACCGGCGCCGTCCAGCCGAACGTGATTTGGCCGGAACCGGCAGCCCCAGTGGTGCCGGTGATGCTCCCTGGCGCGGGCGGAGCCGTGTTGTCCACACCCAGGTTGCCGGTGCCTGCCGCGTCCGACTGCTTGACGTTGCCGGCGTTATCCGTCGCACTGACGTTGATGAACCGGCTGTTGGCCCCAGCGCCGAGGGCACCGGCTGCCTGGGACGCGGACTTGTAGCTGTACGTCGTGCCCGCGCAAGTGCCGCTCGAGGCGGACAGTGTGAATGAGGCG
>DATGVV010000591.1:0-4513 GCA_035299885.1 Chloroflexota bacterium
TCAAGGTGGTGAAAGCCGCGGTGAATCACCATCATTCCCTGTCCCAGTCGCTGGTCTCCGCGCTGGCCAAATTCGACCTAACGCACTACACCGAGGGGCTAGCCATCGCGTTGGCTCTTCAGGAGCTCCCGAGCTACCAGCTGGTGCGCGGCATTGCCCAGGAGATCCAGAGCCTCATTGGGCGCTCGACGGATCCCAACATGCCCCTGTACTTGATGCTCGATGCGGACATCGCCAAATCGCTGGGAGGCATCTTGAAAGAAGAGCTCATGCTGCCGGGCCCCATCATCGCCGTCGACGGCATCGACGTCGGTGACCTGGACTACGTCGACATCGGCCGGCCCATGGGCGTGTCGGAGTCGCTGCCGGTCACGGTCAAATCGCTGATGTTTCCAACCAGTACCTCCTGACTGGGAGCTTGCCTTGCGCAAGCAATCGATCAATAGTTAGCCCGCAGTGCAGCAGGCTGACGTTTGCGAGAAGCCGCCCTGCGTGGCGTACCGGCGCATGCTCGAGGCGACCCACGAGGGTTTGTGTCTCCTCGACCTCGACTCGCGGGTGAGCGCGGTGAACAGCCGGCTGTGCGAGATGCTCGGTTTTGATGCCGGCGAGCTGGTCGGCCGCCAGAGCTTCGACGTTCTGGGTCACAGCCAAAGCGAGCCGGCCACCCACGGCCGGCGCGACGTCGCGCTGAAGCGGAAAGACGGCACGACCGTGTGGGCGCTGATCAGCGCCACGCCGCTGGTAGACGACTCAGGCGAGCCAGGCGGCGTCCTGGCCACGGTGACCAACGTCACCGAGCGCAAGGTGTCCGAACAGCGCGCCAAGGCCGCGGCCGAGCAAATCGAGCGCCTCACCGCCGATGCGATCTACAGCGTCGGTCTGGACCGCCTGGTGTGGTCTTGGAACAATGGCGCGGAGCACCTCCTGGGCTGGAGCAAGGAGGAAGCCATCGGCCAGCAGCTGCCGATGGTGCCGTCGGAGCTGATCGAGGCGGCCGTGGAGGACGTCAGGCGCATTGTCGCCACCAGCGAGACGATGACCAAAGAGACGGTTCGGCTGGCCAAGGACGGCCGCCGCATCCCGGTGCTCGGCAGCTGGTCACCCGTGCGGCTGGAGGACGGCAGCATCGGCGTGCTGTGCATCCTCAAGGACATTCGAACCCAAAAGGCCGCGCATTACAAGCTGCAGGAGCAGGCCAAAGCGCTGGCGCTGCTGCGGGAGCGCGAGCGCATCGCCATGGACCTGCACGACGGCGCCATTCAATCCTTATATGGCGTGGCGCTGAGCTTGGGGGCGCTGCGGCGGCACAGCGGCGATGACGCCAAACGAGAAGCAGTGCTGGGCGAGGCCATCGGCCAGCTGACAGAGACTATCGAAGGCATTCGCAAGTACATCTATGGCCTGCGCACGGGCACGGCCGAAGAGGCCGATCTGGAGATGGCGCTGCAAGCCAAGGTCGGCGACGTGGCCGCTCGGACGGGCATTCAACCGCGGCTGTGCATCGAGGGCGGCCCGAACGGCGTCGGCCCCGACACGGCCATGCACCTGCTGTACATTGCCAGCGAGGCCCTCTCCAATGTCGCCCGACATGCCCAGGCCGAGAACCTGACGGTCGAGCTTCTGCCCTGGGGACCGGGCCTGGAGATGGTCATCGCCGACGACGGCCGCGGCTTTGAGCCGGCACACGCAAACCGGAGGCGCGGCGACGGTCTGCGCAACATGCGGGAGCGCGCAACGCTGCTGGGCGCCAAGCTCAGCATCCACAGCGCGCCGGGCAGGGGGACGACGGTGAAGGTCCAACTACCGTGATCCGGCTGATGCTGGTGGACGACCACAAGGTGCTGCGCATTGGCCTGGCCAGCCTTTTTCAGACCGTGCCCTCGGTGGAGGTGGTGGGTGAGGCCGGTAACGCCGAGGAGGCGGTGGACGTGGCGCTGCGCACCGAACCCGACGTGGTGCTCATGGACGTGCGCTTGCCCGATGGGGACGGCGTCGAGGCTACCCGGGCCATCATGTCGGAGCGACCGCAGACGCGCATCATCATGCTCACGTCCTACCCGGACGAGGACGCGGTCATCGCCTCGATCATGGCCGGAGCGGCCGGTTACCTCCTGAAGCAGACTGATCCCGAACGGCTGATCGAGGCCGTGGAGCGAGTGGCAGCCGGCGCGTCGCTGCTCGACCCGGACGTCACCCGCTCAGCCCTGGAGTTTATGCGCCACGGCGGGAGCTCTCAGAATGACGATTCCCTGGCCGGTCTGTCGGACCAGGAGCGGCGCATCCTGCCGCTGATCGCCGAAGGCAAGACCAACCGCGAAATTGGCGCCGAGCTGTCACTGAGCCCGCACACGGTCAAAACCTACGTCAGCAGCATCTTCCAGAAGCTGCATCTCGCCCGCCGGTCACAGGCCGCGGCCTTCGTGGGCCGCTCCAACCAGCACACCCGCCGCTAGCCGTTTTGTCATCCTGACGGCGCGGCCTCGGGATGACATGGAACAATGGCTGCACATGCAGCCTGCTTCCCGACGGCCCATTCGGGTGCTCGTCGTGGACGACTCAGCATTTATGCGATCGACCATCGCCCGGCTGCTCGAGGGCGATCCCGAGTTCCAGGTCGTGGGTAACGCGAGCGACGGCCTCGAGGCCATCGAGAAAGTGGAGCAGCTCGGGCCCGACGTCGTGACCATGGACGTCGAGATGCCGCGCATGACCGGCATCGAGGCGCTGGACGTGATCATGCACCGCGTGCCCACGCCGGTCGTGATGCTGAGCGTCTTCACCACCTCCGGCGCCAGCACCACCATCGACGCCCTGGCCAAAGGCGCCATCGATTTCGTGACCAAGCCGTCTCGCGGGCCGTGGGGCGACGTCGATAGTGTGACGGACGAGCTGAAGGAGAAGCTGCGCCGCGCCGCAAGCATCAGCCCCATGCGCCTCCACCTGGCGCGCGCCTCCGTTCCATCGCCTCCGCTCGTGGAGGCGATGGAAGCGCCGCCAGCAAGCCCGCCCAGGGAGAAGCGACGTTCGCGGAAGGTGGTCGTCATCGCCACATCAACCGGCGGGCCGGCGGCCTTGACCCAGCTCATTCCCAGTTTGCCCGGCGATCTGCCGGCCGGCGTCCTTGTCGTGCAGCACATGCCGGCCGGGTTCACCAGGGCGCTGGCGGACCGGCTGGACGGAATCTCCCAACTGTCGGTCCGTGAGGCCCGGGCCGGCGAGCCGGTTCAGGACGGCACGGCATTGATCGCGCCCGGAAATTTCCACATGGTGGTCGACAGCTCCCGAAATATCGAGCTCAACTTGGACCCGCCGGTCCACAGTGTGCGACCGGCCGCGGATGTGCTGCTCTCGTCCGTGGCCAGGGCCTATGGCGGATCCACGGTGGCGGTGGTGCTCACCGGCATGGGCCACGACGGGGCCGCCGGGGCCACCGAGATCAAGCAAGCGGGAGGACATGTGATCGTCCAGGACGAGCCGACGAGCGTGATCTACGGCATGGCCGCCTCGGTCGTCGAAGCCGGCAGCGCCGACGTCATCGCGCCACTGCCGCACATCGCCGTCCGGATCGTCCAGGCCTGCGGGCTAACCTAGACCTAGGGTTATGCGCAGCGAGATCGTGTCCATTGGGACAGAAATCCTGATGGGCCAGATCACGGACACGAATGCCTCGTGGATCGCGCAGCAGCTGCCCGCGTTGGGCATCGACCTCTATTGGGTATCCGCCGTGGGCGACAACCTGGGGCGACTCACGGAGGTGCTGGCCCGGGGCCTCGAGCGTTCGGACCTGGTGATCTGCACAGGCGGTCTTGGCCCTACTGAGGACGACCTCACGCGCGAGGCCATCGCCGCGGTGCTCGGCGAAGATATCGTCCAGGATCCCCAGCTCGAGTCCGACCTGCGGGCCCATTTTGCGCGACGCGGCAATCCCATGCCGGAGCGCAACCTGAAGCAGGCCACTCGCACGGCTTCGACCACTGCGCTGCCCAACCCGCGCGGCACCGCTCCGGGCTGGTGGAGCGAGCGCGACGGCCACGTCATCGTGGCCATGCCTGGCGTGCCGCATGAGATGCGCTACATGTGGGAGACGCAGGTGGTGCCGCGGCTGAGCAGTCGGCTGGGCGACGTGATCATTCATTCCCGGCTGCTCAAAGTCATCGGGCTCGGCGAATCCGCGGCCGAGGAGCGCATCCGGCACCTGCTGCACACCGACAATCCCACCGTCGGCACCTACGCCAAGGAGGACGGCATCCACTTGAGGCTGACCGCCAAGGCGGCCAGCCTGGAGGAGGCCAAGTCGATGGTGGAGGACCTCGAGAACCGCATGCGGGCCGAGCTCGGCATCCACGTGTACGGTGTCGACGACGAACGGCTGGAGGGCATTGTCGGCCAGCTGCTGATGGCGCGGCAGCTCACGCTCGCGACTATGGAGTCGTGCACGGGCGGCCTTGTGGCAAACGTGATCACCAATGAGCCGGGCAGCTCGGCCTATTTCAAAGGCGGGCTGGTGACG
>DATGVV010000592.1:0-21389 GCA_035299885.1 Chloroflexota bacterium
CGTGAGGCCGCCGGTTTGGATTGAATAATGAACAGCTGTTGGTTTTGCGCGCAACCAGCCGGGCAGGTTCTTCGCGATGAAGATAAGCCATTGACATAGGCCGCGTATGATCGCCGCCGGCGAACTCAAGTGGAAGTCGAGGACCGGCAGCTGGGACGGCCCCGGCCTGCGGATCTCGGTGTAGCAGCTGCTGGCCTGGCAGCTCACCACGACCTGGGCGGTATCATAGGCCTTCAATGCTGAACAGCGGTGAACCGCCCATAAGTGACGGCAAGGTCCTGAGCGCGGTCCTGGAGGCGCCCGAGCGGATGGTGCTGCGGCAGTTCGACCTGCCGGAAGTCCACGAGGACGATGGCCTCTTGCAAGTCGAGGTGGCAGGCATCTGCCACACCGACGTAGGCCTCTACCACGGTACGACCAAATACGCCCTGCCGCTGATCATGGGCCACGAGATCGTGGGCCGCATCGCCAAGATCGGGCCCGCCGCCGCGCAGCGCTGGGGCGTGCAGGAGGGCGACAGGGTCACCGTGGAGTCCAAGGTGCGCTGCGGCTTCTGCCGCGCTTGCGTGGCTGGCGACTACAAATACTGCTCCGGAGGCCTGTCCTACGGCACGCGGGCGTCCTGCGCCAGGCCCCCTCACTTGTGGGGCTCGTACGGCCAGTACATGTACCTGGCTCCTGGCACGCTGCTTTACAAGGTGCCTGACGGCATCTCGGCTGAAATCGCGAACCTGCTGACCGTGGCGATCTCAAATGGCATCCAGTGGGTGGTGCTGCGCGGCGGAGCCAAGCTTGGCGACGCTGTAGTGGTGCAGGGCGTGGGGCCCATCGGGCTGTGCTGCATTGCCGCCGCCAAGGAGGCCGGCGCCGGGCCCATCATCGCGACCGGCCTGGCGGCGGATGGCTATCGGCTGGCGCTGGCGCGGGAATTTGGGGCCGACGTCGTGGTGGACGTTGAGGCGGAGGACGTGGTGGAGCGGGTGCGCGACACAACCGGCGGCGACATGGCCGATCTGGTGGTGGACGTGACCGGCAGCGGCGCGGCCGTCCGGGCCTCGCTCCAGCTGGTTCGTCCCTTAGGCACGGTGGTCAGCGCGGGTGTGACTGGCGATGGCACACTCACGCCCCTGCCCCTGGACACCTTGCTGTACAACGAGATCCGGCTGCAGGGAGTATTCAGCTATGACACCCATGCGGTGCGGCGCGCGATGGCCCTGGCGCAGCGTGGCAGATACCCGTTCCACAAGCTGGTGACTCACCGCTTTCCGCTCGATCAGGCCGAGAGGGCAGTCAAGACCGCCGGCCGGGAGATCCCGGGCCAAGCCCCGATCAAGGTGCTAATCCTGCCGAACGGCGCGCCGGGCTGATTTCGGGTGCCGTATCATCCTCACCAAATTCTGCTAAGGAGACGACGCTTGTGATCCAACCACGCACCTTGGCTATGGTATTTGCCACAATCCTGCTCGCTGGCTGCGGCGGGGCTGCCACCCCAGCCAGCACTGCCCCGGCTTCCCCGGCATTGAGCCCGGCGGCGTCCGCCGCTGCCGCGAAGCCCAGCGCCTCAGCCCCCGCGGTGTCTGCCGCCGCCAGCGTCTCGGCCAAGCCGGCCGCCAGCGCCGCCGCCAAGCCGGCCGGCGAGCCATACAAGATCGGCGTGGCGTTTCCCCTAACCGGGCCGCTGGCCGCCTTCGGCGGCAACATCTTGCCCGGCATCCAGATCGCCACGGACGACATTAACAGGAGCGGCGGCATCCAGGGCCACCCCATCCAACTGGTGTCGGAGGACACCAAGGGCACGCCCGAGGCCGGCGTCGCCGCCATGCGCAAAATGGTCGAGATCGACAAGGTGCCGGTGGTGATCACCATCTTCACCAACGTGGTGACGGCTCAGCTGCCGCTGGCCGACCAGCTCAAGGTGCCAATAGTCACGACCACCGAATCTCCCGGCCTGATGGCCAACAGCCCTTGGGCCTTTGCCCACGCGCCGACATATACCCTGACAGCGCCGCTTCTGCAAGCGGAATGGACGGCCGTTGGGGCTAAGCGCTTATTTGCCTTCTACCCCAACAACGCCATCGCCGAGCTGTTTGCGCCGGTGAACAAGAAGGTCGCCCAAGAACTGGGCGCCGCGTACGACGAAGCGCGCTTCAACCTAGGCAGCACCGACTTCCGCGGTCTGCTAGCCAGGGCCAAGGACTTCAACCCGGACGCTATTGTGATCAACGGCCAGTGCACGGCCGATGAAGGCGCGATCATGAAGCAGGCGCGGGAACTGGGGATCAAAGCCCCCTTCTACCAGGGCTCGGCCTGCTTCACCGAGAAGAGCTGGCGAGACTCCGTCGGCGCGGCGTCCGAGGGCATGGTTTACAGCGGATTCGTGCTGGACAAGAACAAGGCCCAGCCAGTGATCGACGCCTACAAGGCCAAGTTGGGCTACGAGCCATCCTACGCGACGATCGAGATGTACGACGTGGTGCAGATGATCAAGCACGCCGTCGAGGAAAACGGCTACAACGCCGAAGGCATCCGCAAGGGCCTCATCTCGCTCAAGGATTTCCCTAGCGCGGGCGGCGGCGCAATCACTATGGCCGATGATCACCAGTCGCGTCCTACAGTGGCCTTGTACAAGATCCAGAACGGCGCGGCCGTCGCCATCAAGCCCGGCGGCTAGCCCCTGGTCCTCGTTCAGGTTCTGGTCAGCGGGCTGAGCCTCGGCGGGTACTATGCGCTGCTGGCAGTCGGCTTCGCGCTGATCTTCGCCACGTTCCGCATCTTTCACATCGCGCACGCGGCGGTCTTCGGGGCCTCCGGCTATGTGCTGTATTTCCTGCACCGGGTCACGGGTTTGGATCTTCTGCCCAGCGCACTCGCGGCCATCGCGGTAGGCGCCGTTCTGGGCTGGGCAATCGATCGGGCGGTGTATCAGCCCATCGGGAGGCGGGGTGGAGGCCTGTTCAGCATGTTCATCGCGTCGCTGGGGATTGCGCTGCTTTTCGAAGCCGCGGTCCTGATCCCCACGCGTGGCAACCTCAGCGTGGCACACACCGGCAGTCTGCCAATCTACACCCTTGGGTCCGTAGCCATCCGCCGGCTAGACGTGGTGGTCGTGGCGCTGGTGATCGTCCTCTACACGCTGCTGCACCTGTGGCTTACCCGGACCAGAAGTGGCCTGGCCGTGCTCGGCTTGAGCGACAACCCGGATCTAGCCGTGGTGGTGGGTGTGAACGTGTCACGGGCGCGTGTGGCCGTGTTCGCGACAGCATCCGCGCTGGCCGGCACGGCAGGGGTGTTCACGGCCTACGATACCGGCCTGGTGCCAACCACGGGGCTGGATTTCCTGTTCATCACGCTTGTGGCGGTGATCCTGGGTGGTACGCGCAACGTGCTGATCGGAGCGGCCTTGGGGAGCGTGGTGCTGGGCCTGGCTACCGGCTTTGCTGGCTTCTTCGCGCCGGCCTGGGTCACTGTGGTGGTGTTCGCGCTCCTCATCCTGCTGCTCATCGGGCGCCCGGCGGGGCTGCTGGCGTAAGTGAGCCGTGGACTACTTCTTTTTCATCCTGACCATCGTCAGCGTGTGGGCCATGCTCAGCATCTCGGCCAACCTGGTTCTGGGCTACACCGGGCTGTTCACCGTTGGCCATGTTGGCTACCTGGCCGCGGGAGCGTACATCGCGGCCATCCTGAACATCCTGCTGGGGGTGAACTACTACCTCGCCATCCCGCTGGCTCTGGCCGGCACAGCCGTGTTCGCCCTGCTGACCCTGCTGCCACTACTGCGCTTGGGGCCATTCCATTTTGGCCTGGCGACGCTGGGCCTGAACGTGGTCATCGTCGACGTCATCCACAACACGGCGCCCCGCGTCGCCGGGGCGGAAGGGCTGTTCGGGTTGAAGCTGCCGCCGCCGATCGACGGCTCGCTGGGCCGGTGCCTCGTCTGTCTGGCGGCGCTGGCCGCCTGTGCGTTGCTGGCCTGGTGGATCGTGAGCTCGCCGTTTGGCCGTTCGCTGCGGGCAACCAGGGATGACCCGGCCGCTCTGGCCAGCCTGGGCAAGAACCCGGACCGCTACCGCATCGCGATCTGGACGGTGAGCGGCGCCATCGCCGGCCTGGCAGGCTCGCTGTACGCCACCACCCTGTTCTACATCGACCCCACGGTGTTCGTGGTCACGTTCTCGTTCTTCTTGCTGGTGTACATCGGCGTTGGCGGGCTGGCCAGCATCGTGGGGTCCATCCTGGGGCCGCTGATCCTGATCCTGTTCAACGAATCGCTACGCTTCACCGGCTTGCCCAGCGACTTTTCCGGACCGACCCAACAAATGCTGTATGGCCTGCTGCTGGTGGTGCTGATGCTGTTCCGCAGGCAGGGGTTGGTTGGCAAATACGAGTTCCATGAATAACCGGCTGGCTGTGGAACAGCTCGGCAAGCACTTTGGCGGCGTTCGCGTTTTTCACGATGTGACCTTCTCGGTGCCGGAAGGGCGCGTAACGGCCCTCATTGGGCCGAACGGAGCCGGCAAGAGCACACTCATCAACATCGTGTGCGGCGTGCTGGCGGCCGATACCGGACGCGTCTTGCTGGACGGCAAGCCGTCGACCGTCCGCCGGCCGCACCAGGCCGCGGCCTACAGCCTGGGCCGCACCTTTCAGGACGTGCGGTTGTTCCCGACGATGACGGCGCTCGAAAACGTCCTGGTCGCGCCGCCACGTCAACCGGGCGACCGGCTCACTGGGCTGCTTGGCCCGCGCTGGCGCCAGGCAGAGGTCGGGAACCGCAAGCGGGCCGTCGAGCTGCTGGCACGGCTGGAGGTGGATGACGTTCAGAGAGAAGTGGCTCGTGACCTGTCCTTTGGCACCCAGAAGCTGGTTGGGCTGGCGCGGGCCGTCGCCACCGGCGCCAGCACCTTGCTGCTGGACGAGCCCAGCACTGGCCTCGAGCTCAGCAGAGTGCCACTGCTCATCTCGCTGCTAACGGACTTGTGTCAGAACGGTCGGACGATCCTGCTCATCGAGCACAACATCGACCTGGTCGCCGAGCTCGCCGACCAGGTGATCGTTCTGCACGGAACAGTCATAGCTTCGGGATCGGTGGCACAGGTACTGCACGACGAGCAGGTCATTCGTGAGTATCTGGGGCGAGTCTACGATGCTTGAGGTGCGCGAGCTCGTCTCTGGCTACGGCGGTTTCGAGGTGCTGCACGGCGTCAGCCTGGCGGTGCCCCAGGAAGAAATCGTGACCCTGCTCGGCCACAACGGAGCAGGCAAGTCCACGCTGCTGAAGACGGTTTATGGGCTGCTGCCCGCCCGTGCAGGCGAGATCCTCGTGGACGGGCAGCCCGCCAGCCGGCGCACCGACCTAGGCTATGTACCGCAGGAAGGCAATGTGTTCCCGCACCTGACTGTCGCCGACAACCTGCGGCTCGGAGCCTACAGTAGGCATGGGACCGGCCAGGCTGTGAGCGAGGCCATGGACAAGGTGTTCGCGCTGTTTCCCATCCTGCGCGAACGCCGCCGTCTACGCGCCAGCGTACTGAGCGGTGGCGAGCGTCAGATGCTGGCCATCTCCATCGCTTTGATGGCGCAGCCCAAGCTGCTGCTGCTGGACGAGCCGTCGGCGGGGCTGGCGCCGATACTGGTTCAGAGAGTATTCGACACCATCGCCGAAATGCGAGCCAAGCTCGGCCTGACCGTCCTGCTGGTGGAACAGAACGTGAACGAAGCGCTGCGGCTCACTGGCCGCGCCTACGTTATGCAGGAAGGCAGGATGGTCTATTCTGGTCCGTCAACCGAGCGGGAGGCGATCATCCATCACTTGTGGGGCTTGGCCCGTAAGCGGGACGTCTCCTCGGACAGGACCGTAAGCTCGCGCGGATCGACAACCACGCCGTAATCACGCGCGGCGCCCTCGATGCTAACGTAGCCGTTCAGCACGTCCTCCAGCACCTCTTCGGCGGGCCTGGTGAACGGATCGCCAAAGCCGCCGCCACCCGGCATGTTGACGCAAAAGGCATCGTCCGCGTGCATGTCCAAAGTCTCCAGCGGCCTCAGCGCCCGCCCCGAGGCTGAGCCCGGATTGAGGCTGGCCGATACGGTGCTGGGTGACTTGCCGCCGAGCACACCCCAGCCTGGGTACTTGAACTGGTGCCCCAGCCGCAGCGTGACCAGGGCGTCGTCCTGCATCTCATACTCCTTGCGATAGCCAGGGCCGCCACGGTAGCGACCGGCGCCGGCGCTGTCGGGTAGCCATTCCAAGCGCCGGACGCGAATGGGGAACTCCGTCTCGATGATCTCGACCGGCGTGCTGGGGGTGACGTGGCTCATGGCCATGACCGGCGACGTGCCGTCGTGTCGAGGTGTAGCGCCCAGAGCGGTAACCATGAGCTCGTACTGGATCGGCTGCCGGCCGGTACGGCTGCGCCGGTAGCCCACGGCGATGGCGCCTTGCCCGAAGCCTCCCGTACCTACGGCACGCCTGGGGTTAAAGTGGACCAGCGCCCGCTGAATGGTGCTGTAGACCACGTGCGTGAAGCCAAAGTAGCTGTTGACCGGCGCTGGCCAGCGGGCGTTGGTGATGCGTCCCTCCGGGTTGATGAGCGTGAGCGGCCGGCGCACCCCATCGTTAATGGGAATGCTGGGGTCGAGATAGGACAGCAGCGCCAGCAGGGCGGCGGTCTCGGCGTGCTGCGGGCGTAGGTTGATAGGCCCTTTGGCCTGGTCGTTCATGTTGCTGAAATCGACGGTGATGCTGTCGCCGGCCTTCGTCACCTTGACCTGGACATGAACCGGCGTGTCCAGGTCGACACCATCGTTGTCGACCCAGCCTTCGGCCTCGGACTCGCCGTCGGGCCACTTTGCCAGCTCCCGCCGCACCCATTGCTCGGTGGCGCGCAGACGCTCGGCCATGGCGAAATCGATGCTCGCGGTGCCGTATTCGGCGCACAAGTCGCGGATGCGCTGCGCGCCAACCTTGGTGCAGCCCACCTGGGCGCGGATGTCGCCGGCCACCGTCTCGGGGCTGCGGCTGTTGCGCTTGATGATGGCTTCGACCTCGCGGACGATGCCGTCGGGTGTCCAGTAGCGTACGCCGGGCAGCAGCAGGCCATCGTGGAAGATCTCACGCGCACCGGCGCCGGACGAGCCCGGCACCAGCCCGCCCAGGTCGGTCTTATGGGCGACGCTGACGCAGAAGCCCAGGACGGCGCGGTCGACCAGCGCGGGCGTCACGATCACCAGGTCCGGTACGTGCAGGTTGCCGCCGGAGTACGGGTCGGTCAGGATGAAGCTGTCGCCATCCTGCATCGATTCCAGCGAATAGTTCGACAGCACCGCCCGCACGCTCAGCGCGTAGGGCATCAAATGGTAGGGAGCGCCGACCGCCATGACCACGGCGCCGGTGCGGTCGCAAATGCCAGCCGAGCCGTCGAACGATTCGCGCAGGATGGTCGAGTAGCCGCTGTGGAACAGAAGATGCTCCATGGTCGAGACGATTTCCCGCAAGCGGCTGTTGATGACCTCGAGCGTAATCGGGTCGACCATGCTGCCTCCTATGCCTCCACGGTGATGGTCAGCGTGCCGAAGCGGCCCACTTCGGCGAGCTGTTGTGGCAGGACGACTGTCGTGGAGTCGTCCTGCTCGACGATAGCCGGGCCGTCGATGACGTTGCCCGCCAGCAGCGCCTCGCGGCGGTAGATGGGCGTGTCCACGTAGCTTCCGGTCTCTTCGAACAGCACCCGCCGGTGGGCCTGCAGCGCGGCTTCCGGCGAGCTGCCGCCGGCTGGCAGCTCCGCCAGCCGGAGCCGCGGCACCTGGCTGATGGAAATCACCCGCACGTTGACGACCTCTGGCACTTCGTCGGGGGCGGAAATGCCGTATACCTCCTGGTGCACACGGTCGAAGGCACGCCGCACGCTCTCTTTATCCTCGTCGCTTAGCGAGCCGACGGGACACGGCACCGTCAGCTCGTAGCCCTGATAGGGGTAGCGCAAGTCGAGCTGGCGGACCAACTGGAGTCGTGCGACATCGAACTGCTCCCGCCGCGCTTCCTCATGCGCCCGCTGCTCCAGCTCGCCGAAGAGAGCGTTGAGCTCGCTGACGGGCAGGCCAGCGAGAGGTACCAGGCGGCTTTGCAGATAATAGTGCTTGACGTCGGTCTGCAGCAGGCCCATGGCACAGCTGATGCCGGGGTACGGCGGCACCACCACGCGGGGGATGCCGACATTGCGAGCCACGCGGCTGGCATGGATGGGCCCGGCGCCGCCGAAAGCCACCAGCGCGAAGGTGCGCTGGTCCAGCCCGCGCTCGACCAGCGACAGCCGCAGGCCGACCTCCATGTTCGCGTTGACTACGCGGACGATGCCGAGCGCTGCTTGTTCCAGGGCAAGCCCCAATGGCCTGGCCACGCTGTCATGAATGGCCCGGCTGGCCTGCTCCAGATCGATGGCCATGCGGCCGCCGGCAAAGGTGTCCGGGTCGAGATACCCGAGCACCAGGTTGGCGTCAGTGACGGTTGGATCCTCGCCGCCGAGCCGATAGCAGGCAGGACCAGGGTCGGCGCCGGCCGAATGGGGCCCCGCTTTCAGCAGCCCATCGGGTCCTATCCAGGCGATAGTCCCGCCGCCGGCGCCCAGGGTGCGGACATCGATCATGGGCGTACCGACGTCCTGGTCGCTGACCTTGCCTTGGCGGTTCTCCTGGAACTCGTTGCCGGGCAGCACGGCGATGTCGGTGCTGGTGCCGCCCATGTCGAAGGTGGTGACGTTGCGTTCGTCGGCCAGGCGGCCGATAGTTGCGCCGAAGATTACACCGGCGGCGGGGCCCGACAGCAGCGTTTGGTTGGGGTAGTCGGCGGCTACGTCGATGCGCATCAAGCCGCCGTTGGACTGCATGATGAACAACTGCTCCGTAGTGAGCCCCGCGTCACGCAGCCGGCCGGACAGGCGGCCCAGATAGCTCGTCACCACTGGCCCAACGTATGCGTCCAGAACCGTGGTCGACATCCGGGCATACTCACGGATGACGGGCAGCACGACGCTGGACAGCGACACGCGGGCGTCGGGGTGCTCTCCGGCGATAATCTCGGCCGTCCGCCGCTCGTGGCTGGGGTTCATGAACGAAAACAAGTAGCAGACGGCGATCGAGTCGATGCCCTCAGCCTTGAAGCGCCGAGCGGCGGCCCGCGCGGCCGCCTCGTCCAGCGGCTCCAGCTCGGCGCCGTCCCAGGCCATGCGGCCCCCGATCTCAACGGTGCGTTTCTGCGGGATGAGCGCCACCGGCTTCTGGTAGAAAGTGTCGATGAGATCCGACCCGCTGGGCCTGGTGCCGCCGCGCAGCTCGTAGACGGCACGGAAGCCGCGATTGATCAGCAGGCCTGCTGTGGCGCCCTTGAGCTCCAGCAGCGCGTTGGTGGCGACGGTCGTGCCGTGGGCGAACAAGCGGATCTTCTTCGGCCCGATGTCCGGGCAGGCCTCGAACAGTCGCTCCAGGCCGGAGATGACCGCCCGTGCCGGATCGGCAGGGATCGACGGCACCTTGGTAACATGCAAGCGGCCTGTCTCGGCGTCCGTCGCCGCCACGTCCGTGAAGGTGCCGCCGATGTCGATGCCTACCAGCCAATCAGCCACGGATTGCAATTGTCACAGATTGAACTCCGCGACATCGAGCTGCTTGACGGGGCCTCAACGTAAATGCCCCGAGTCCTATAAGCTTGAGCCGCAATTACTGGGAAACAGGCGAACCCACATTTTTCCAGGGAGTGCGAGGATCATGGAAGATACCGTAAAGCAGTCGCTGCACATCGATCCCTACACACTGCCCGCCGAGGCGCAAGGCTGGCGCGGCCTGAGCGTGCCGGGCAGCCACAAGCGCAAGTGGTACACCATCCTCCACAACGACCAGGTGCTGGTTACGGCGCTGCTGCTCATTCCGGGCGAGGCATCGATCCGCCACTCACATGAGTCGGGCGAGCTCTCGATCCATTTCGATGGCACGCTACGGCCTATTGCCACCTGGAATCCTCCGGGCGTGCTTCATGGACCACCGCCCCCGATCATGAAGCCAGAGCAGGCCGAAAGCAGCGCCTCGAGCCTGGGCACACTTGGCGACGCCGAGCAGCCAGTCATGCGCGCCATCCTGGAAGAAGTCCTCCACCTCCGCGAGCAGGTCCAAGTGCTCGAACAGCTGGTTGCCGAGCTGCGCCGGCCCGCTCCGGGGCCACGGGTTATCGTGGACGTGATCTTCCCGCCGTTCAAGACGACCATCGACGACCCCGCCTATCCAGAAAAGAAGACCGTCATCGGCCAGTGGTACGACTGATGACTCAGCAGGTACCGCTAAAGCTCGACCCATCCGTGGCACTTTCGTGAAGGCACCAATATGGGGCTCGGCCTGGCCTGCGGCCGCGATGCTGATTGCGGTCCTGGCGGGCTGCGGCTGGGATGGACGGAACGCCAGCGCCTCGGCGACGCCGCCCGGCGCCGCCAGCAAGCCGGCCCCGGTGGCACCTTCGGGGACCAGCTGGGAGACGACGTTAGCTGCCGCCAAGCAGGAGGGCAAGGTCGTGGTCGCCGGGCCACCGGGCGACCTTTACCGCCGGGCGCTTATGGAGTTTCAGAAGCAGTATCCGCAGATTAGCGTCGAATATAGCGGCCTCAGCGGGCGCGACTTCTCGCCCAAAGTCCTGCCCGAGCGGCAGGCGGGCCAGTACCTGTGGGACATCCACGTCGGCGGACCGGAGACGCCCAACTTCAACTTGAAGCCGCAGAGCGTGCTCGATCCCATCAAGCCAGCGCTCATGCTGCCGGAAGTGCTGGAGGAGAGCAAGTGGCTAGGCGGATTCGACGACGGGTTCATGGATCGCGAGCGGCGCTTCACCTATGGCTTTCAAGGCGATTTATCGCAGCATGTGTACGTGAACCGCGAGTCCGTCCCAGAAAGCCAGCTCAGCTCCGTGGAGCAGCTGATCGATGCTGCATGGAAGGGCAAGATCTCCTGGAACGACCCGATGGCGCCGGGCTCGGGCAGCGGCGTTGCCGGCTATTGGCTGATGCTCAAGGGGGAAGACTGGCTGCGAACGCTGTACCAGCAGAATGTGACGGTCACGGCCGATTTGCGCCAGCAGATCCAGTGGCTCGTTCAGAACCGTTATCCCATCGCCATCGGCGGGGACTCGAGCTCGCTGCTGGACTATCAGCGCCAGGGAGTTGGCAAGCAAGTGGTGACCCTGGCGCCGGATTCCCAACTGGGCTCGAGGCTCAGCCCCGGTTTTGGGTCGGTGATGCTGATCAACCGGGCACCGCACCCCAACGCCGCCAAGGCGTACTTGAACTGGCTCCTCTCACGCGACGGTCAAACGGCCTGGACCAGCCTCAGCCAGCGCAACAGCCGGCGCCTCGACGTCCAGGGCCCGCCTGAAACTGCCCCGAAGGCGGGCGCGACCTATATCGTCGTCAATAAGGAAGAGAACCAGCCCAACATCCAGAAAGCAATAGACATCGCCAAGACGATGCTCAAGTAGGCTTTCGGGAGGCTGGCAGCCAGCTTGGTTTCGCACGCAACCAAGCTGCCTCCTCCGCTTCCGGGCCTTATGTCAAGTCTCCCTGGTAGCGCCTTCGAGGAAGCCAATCCGCAGCTTCGGGAACTCGTCCAGCAAGCCCTCGGCCACCATCCCCGCGAAGGCTATGGCCAGCGGGAAGGGCATGCTAAGGGCACGCGTGGGCGGAAAGACGGTGAAGGTATCGAAGCCCAGGTTGCCGTGGTTGCCACCGTGGACCGCCAGGACTCAGTCGAGCTTTGCCGCTTCCTCGTAGATGGGCGATGCGGCCGTAGGCCAGCCCGGTTGTGGGATACAGCACCGTGTATTCGGTGTTGGTCCGGTCGAGGAACTCCAGCCAGCCTCCGCAGGCGCGGGAAGGAACGTGCCGGGCGGCCGCGGCGTGCCGTCGCTGGGCGTGTGGAACTGTTCCAGGCTGGGGATCAGGCCGGCGCCGCCCGAGCCGCCGGCGCCCCAGGACGTATCGACGAAGCCGCGCATGTCCTCCAGGTCCTCGAGGACGTGCCCGTCGGCATCGAGGAAGCGTTATGCCATAGGCGCTTACAGCCGGTAGAAGCGCGCCGCGTTCTCGCCCAGCATCTTCTGCTTGGCGCGCTCCGGGACGTCGGTCCGAGCGGCGATCTTCTCGACGTATGGCTCGTCGGCCGACGGGTCGCCGTGGGGATAGTCCGACGACAGCATCAGGCCATCTTCGCCGATGTGGTTGATCAGATACGGCAGGTCCTCCTCCGGCTCGCAGGCCACGAAGGCCCGGCCTTCCTTGAACCAATCCACAGGGTCGCGATACAGGTCCTCTTCAATCGAGGTCCCGCCCAGCGAGCCAGGCTTGAGGCTGCCCGGTTTGCGGAGCACCGTTGGCGGCCTGTAGCGGCGGCGCAGCTGGTTGATGGTGTACGGGACCCATTCGGAACCGCTCTCGATGAAGCCCACGCGCAGCTTGGGGAAGCGGCCGAGCAGGCCGTGCGCCATGATGTAGGTGAAGCCCCAGATCACCGGGATGGTCGCCGAGGTGAAGAAGGAGTTGCTGTCGGTGAACACCTCCGTGACCTTGGGCGAGCCCCAGCCGAGGTGGACGCCCAGCGGCAGGTCCTCCTCGCTCATGGCCTCATAGATGGGGAAGAACGATGGGTCGCTCAGCTGCTTCTCCCAGATGATGCCCATGGTGAACACGCCGGCCGCGCCCATCTGGCTCACACGCCGCACTTCCTGCACGCCCAGCTCAGGATCGCGGAAGGGAATGACGGCCATCCAGCGCACGCGCTTGCCAGATTCGTCGCCGGCCCGCGCCATCCAGTCGTTGTAGCAGCGGAAGAGGGCCGCCTCCAGCTTCGGATCCTCGGCAATGCTGGCCAGGAACATGGTCGGATAGACCACCTGCTGGTCGACCTGGAAGCGGTCCATGCCCTGGAGCCGCGCTGGGATGTCCGTCAGCGTTTGGTCGCCCTCGCTGGCTTGGCTGATCTTCCCCAGCTTCGAGCCCGGTAGGAAGAACGTCGTCCGCCCCGTCGGTCCCCGGCCGCCGATGTTGGGCATGATCTTGCCCTCCACCAGCCACACCTTGTCGGAGGGGCCGAACTCGGTGTCCGGCGGCAGGGTGACGGCTACCGGGCGGCGCTTGCAATATTCGGGGTCGATGCTGGCAAACATCTCCTCCGGCTCGATGACGTGTCCGTCGGCATCTATGACTTGGGCTGGCATGGTGATGCTCCTTCCTTTACTTGCGCCTAGATCGAGAGGTTGTACAAACGGGCTGGGTTCGACGACAGAATCTTCTCTCTGATGGCTGGGCCGAGGGCCTGCTGGTGCTCCTCCAGGGCTCGCACCATCTCCGGTTCGGTCGAGGGGTCCTGGTGCGGGTAGTCGGAGGCCATGATGAGCTGGTCCTCGCCAATGAACTTGAGGATGTAGGAGATGTCTTCCTCCGGCTCGCAGGCCAGGTAAATGTTCCCACGTTTGAGGTATTCGGAGGGCGGGCGCTTCAGCTGGGCGAGGCCGCCTTGATGGTGCCGCTCCAGCTGGTTGATGGTATAGGGCAGCCACTCCGAGCCGGCTTCCAGGAAGGCCACCTTCAGCTCGGGGAAGCGCTCGTACACACCGGCTGCCATGAGGCTCCAGAAGCCCATGACCACCGGCAGCACGAACGAGGCGAAGGCGCCATCCACCGGTCCGCTGAAGATGTTGTTCAGGCTGGGCGAGCCCCAGGCTACATGGATGCCGAGCGGCAGCTCCAGCCGGGCCAGCTCCTCATAGAAGGGCATGAACGATTCGTCGCTCATAGGCTTGTCCCACAGCAGTCCCGGCGTCATGACCGCCACCGCGCCCAGCTCTTTGGCCTCGCGCGCCACCCTGATGGCGTCCGGAACGAACTGTGTAGGCACCACGGCGGCGAAGAAGATGCGGCCGTTGCTCTTGGCGCAAGCCTCGCTCATGAAGCGGTTGTAGGCCTGGCACAGTGCGCGCTCCAGCCCCAGCTCCTCAGCCAGCGTCACAAGGAACAGCGTCGGATAGACCACCTGGTAGGCGATGCCCAGCCGGTCCATGTCGGCCAGCCGGGCCGCCACGTCGGTCATGTCCTGGGCACCGATGGGCATGGGCTTACGGTGCGCCGCTGCAGACATGGCTGGGGTGGCAAACAGATGGAAACCCCGGCCGTGTGCCTTGGGGCGGACGTTGCCTTCAATCAGCCAGACGGCATTGAAGGTGGAGTAGATGCCATCCAGCGTGTTTTCGGGGAAGGTCAGCGGCAGCGGCTTGCGGCCGCAGAACTCCGGATCGAGAAACTCCCACGTCCCTGGGCATTCTTCTACGTGAGCGTCGGCATCAATAACTTTCATGGTCGATGTCTCTCTCATGCTGAGTTTGGGCTGCCTTTCAGCTCATGCTCGAGCCACCATCCACAAGCAATGTTTGGCCGGTGATGAAAGCGCTGTCGTCGGAGCAGAAGAAGATGACGGTGCCCACCAGATCCCGCGGCTCTTGGACACGCTTCAGACAGCGCATATTAGCGACGTGGCGAAGCCGCGTCATGAATTCGTCGTCAGGGTCGTCGAGGCTTTGGGTGTAACCGGGCGCAATCGCGTTGACCCGTATGTTGTAATCGCCTAGCTCACGAGCCATCACCCGTGTCAGACCAATGACTGCTGCCTTGGACGTCACGTAGTGGGCGAACATCGGCGTTCCGGAGTGGACAGTGCCGGAGCTGATGTTGACGATGCTGCCGCTGCGCTGCTCGCGCATTGGCTCCGCCACCGCGCGCGAGCACAGGAAGATGCCGCGCACGTTCACTCCCATGACGCGGTCCCACTCCTCGACCGTCAACTCCCAGAAGGGCCCGCGCCGCACGGCGGGACGCTGGTACATGGCGGCGTTGTTGACCAGACCATCGATCCGCCCGAAGCGACTCAAAGCGGCGCCAATCATGTCCGTGGCCGAATGCTCCTGCCCGACGTCAGCCGCTATGGCCAGCGTCTGCGCTCCGTGTTCCTGGAGCTCGCGCGCCGTGCTTGCCGCGCGTTGCTCGTCGATATCCGCCACGACAACCTTGGCGCCTTCTTGGGCCAGGCCCTGGCAGTAGGCACGACCGATGCCTTGCGCGCCGCCGGTAACGATAACCACCCGATCCTGCAATCTGGCCATGGCCTCTCCTCAGAAACGTGGTGCCGGAATCGTACCGATAGGCGAGCAAGTTGGCAAGACGACGACCACTCGAGAGTCGGGAAGCGCCAGTCGAAAGCTTCTCCTATAGAATGGACACCCTCGGGTCCTGATCCAAGCCAGGAGTGAGCACCACGGAGCCGAATCCCTTTACCGCACGTGTTGCCGACGACGTTCTCGCTGACTTACGCGAGCGACTGGCACGCGTCCGCTGGCCCGACGAGATTGCTGACGCTGGCTGGCAATATGGTACCGACCTGACGTATCTCAAAGAGCTGGTTGGCTACTGGCGCGATGGCTTCGACTGGCGAGCGCAGGAGGCGCGGCTGAACGCGTTCCGCCACTTCACTGTTCCCCTGCACGGCATCGACGTGCACTTCATCCACCAGCCAGGCGTCGGCCCTGATCCGCTGCCGTTGCTCCTCTTGCACGGCTGGCCTGGCTCAGTCTGGGAGTTTCACAAACTGATCCCGCTGCTGACCGACCCAGCGCGCTTTGGCGGCGAGCAGGTTGATGCCTTTACGGTCATTGCTCCGTCACTCCCTGGCTACGGCTTCTCGTTCCAACCGGGCCAGCCACGCTTCAGCCGCGTGGCGATGGCGGACCTGTTCGCCGCCCTCATGACAGACGTACTGGGCTATCCGCGTTTCTGCTCTCAAGGGGGAGACTTTGGCGCGATTGTGACGCAGCGGTTGGCCGCCGCCTATCCCGAGCGGCTACACGGGATCCATCTGAATTTTTTGGGCGGGCTGCGCGACGTGAGCCAGCCAGGGCATCCGACCGACGAGGAGACGCGCTACCTGGAGGAGGCGCGGCGCTGGCAGGCTGAAGAGACCGGCTACCAATGGATCCAGGGGACCAAACCTCAGACGCTCGCCTATGGGCTGACCGACTCGCCGGCCGGCCTGGCCGCCTGGATAGTCGAAAAGTTCCGCACCTGGAGCGACTGTGAGGGAGAGGTCGAGCGGTGCTTCACCAAGGATGAGCTGCTCACCAATGTGATGCTCTACTGGGCCACCGGTGCCATCAACGCTTCCTTCTGGCCGTACTACAGCTGGCGCCACGGCGACTGGACGCTGGCCGACAGCCCGCGCATTGAAGTGCCGGCCGCCTATATCGCCTTCCCGCGCGAGATCAACCGGCCACCGCGCTCGATGGCCGAGCGCGTGCTCAACATCCAACGCTGGACGACGATGGACCGCGGCGGCCACTTCGCCGCTCTCGAACAGCCTGAGGCGCTCGCCACTGATATCCGCACGTTCTTCCGTCAGTTCCGGCGATAGCTTCCGTGGTTAGGGCTGGCCGGTCCATCCGGCGTACACAACAAAGCGCCAGCGTTTGACAAGGCAATCGACCGTCGCGAAGCCAGCTTCGCGCAGCCAGGCCAACTGGTCGTCGAGGCTGGCGCTGCGGTCGTACTGCATCCGTTCGACGGCGGCGGCCCATTCCGCGTCGTCGGACCCGTGCAACCGCGCGTACTGCTCATGACAAGCAGCGTACTTCGCTTCCAGCCAAGCGGCGGGCGCGGCCACCTGGTCGATGTTCAGGAACACGCCATCGCCGTCGAGGACTGCGCGGATCCGCCGAAACAGTGCTCTCTTGTCCGTGTCTGAAAGATGATGGATAGCCAGGGCGGACACGATGGCGTCGTACGGCCCTCTTGGCAGAGCATCGGTCAGGTCCGACTGCACGTAGGCAACGCTGTCATCGTCTTGGAATCGCGTTCGCGCCTGGTTGAGCATTGACCTGGAACGATCGACCAGGGTCAAGCGAGCATCAGGGCAGTGAGCCCGAATGCTGGCACAAAGCAGCCCCGTGCCTGCACCCAGATCGAGCACGCGTACGGGCCGCGACCGCTGCCAAGAGACAACTGTTGCCACAGTGTTGTACAGCAGGTTGAATGAGGGAACCAGCCGGTGACGAGCGTGGTCGTAGGCCTGTGGATCCCAGATCGAGGAACTTGGGCTCATGGTATGAGTGCGCTTCGAATGACAGACGTGTCTCGGCTCCACTCAGAGGCCTGGAACGCCTTCATGCGGGTACCCCGACTGGCTGTCCCACCTTAATGCCGTAGAACCGCGCCGTGTTGTCGACGAGCAGCTTCCGTTTGGTCTGCTGACTGAGCCCGGAGCGCTCGAGGAAGAAGTCGCCCGCGCGAAACATCCGGTGCTGGTGTGGGATATCCGACGCGTGTAGCCAGCAATCGTCGCCGTAGAGTTCGACGATCGCCGGCAGCAGCGGCTCGTTTACCTCAAAGCCGACGAACACCTGACCGCGCCGGATGTACTCTTCGGGCAACAGCTGCGCCGCGTAACCCGGCCGGCCGCTCCTGGTCCCGGATGTGGTGCGCGTGGCGGCGCCGGAGTTTTCCTCCACGCGCTCGACCATGAACGGCACCCACTGGCAGCCGGTCTCCATGAAGCCGACTTTGACGGTCGGATAGCGGTCCAGCAAACCCGTGGACATGATTCGGTGGAAAGCCAGCAGCACGGGGATCGAAAATGCCAACGAGATGTGCTCCAACCAGGTCTCGTACAGGTCGCCCAGCGCCGGACAGCTGAAGCTGGGATGGACGGCTATGGGTAGGCCGGTCTCGGCGCAGGCACGCCATACCGGCTCGTAGATTGCATCGTTGAGGTGCTTGTTTCCTGCCAGGCCAAAGACCATGACGCCAACGGAGCCAAGCTCCTTGGTGCGGTAGATTTCAGCTTCCGCTTGCTGCGGCTCGCTGGGGTCGATGCAGGTCACCCACTTCAAACGATCTGGCGCCCGACGGCTCACATCGGCGATCCAGCTGTTATAGGAATGGGCGATGGCCGAGCCCAGACCAGGTGTATGGACCAGCGGCCACGACAGGAGCATAGTTGGGAAATTGACCTGAACTTCGATGTTCTCGTCATCCAGCTGCGCCAGTCGCGCCGCCGCATTACGGAGTTCCGCGCTGTCCAGAGGATCGCGCGCCTTCGAGCGCTGGCCGGCTGATGGCGCGCCGTCTTTGCTTGCCGGCGTACCGCCCAGCTTCTGGTTGGGGCCGGTTCGTACCGGAAACAGCCGGTCGTCAATGTACCACGAAAGCGCACCCCGCCCGTCCAAGTCGACCACTTGCGGGCGCAACTCCCGAAACCGCGGATCCCAATAGGGGTCGGCAAAGGTGCCTTCCCATTCGTACACGTGCCCGTCGGCATCCCATGCCTTCATCCCGGGCCTATCATAGGACCAGTCGTGGCACCATCGCAGTCGCTCATAGGTCGGTCGATTCCTCGTGTGGAGGACACGCGGTTGGTGACCGGACGAGGGCGTTACGTGGACGATGTTCAGCTGCCAGGCACGCTGTCCATGGTCCTCGTGCGCTGCCCTCACGCGAAGGCAAAGATCATCTCCATCGACGTCGGCGCGGCGCAGCGAGCACCAGGAGTGGCCAAGGTCATCACCGGGGACGACGTGACTCACCTGGGCGACGTGTTCGCTATGCGCGTGCCAGGTGCGCAGGTCCCCCCGCATCCGCCGCTCGAGCGCGAGATTGTCCGGTCGGCCGGGACGCCGGTCGTGGCCCTGGTAGCAGACTCGCCGGCCCGGGCGGCCGACGCGGCCTCCCTCGTCCAGGTGGAGTACGAACCTCTCGAATCCATCGCCGATCCGGAGGCGGCCCTCCAGGAGGGGGCGGTTCGGGTCTGGGAGCATCTCGACAGCAACGTCTGCTACACGATGAAGCGCGAATCCGGCGAGGTGGACCAGGCGTTTGCCACGGCGCACAAAGTGGTCTCGCTGCGGGTAGTCAGCCCGCGGGTGGCAGCCATCGCCATGGAGCCGCGCACGGTGCTGGCCGCGCCCGACGCGATGGGCCGCGGGCTCACGCTGTGGCTCGCAACGCAGTCGCCACATCTCAGCCGCACGTTCATCGCGGCAGCGCTTCGCTATCCGGAGAATCTGCTGCGGGTGATCGCTCCTGACGTTGGCGGCGGCTTCGGCAGCAAGGCCGGCGTGTATCGCGAGGACATCCTGGCCGCGTTCTTGGCCCTGGAGCTTGGCGCCCCGGTGAAGTGGGTCGCCACGCGCAATGAGGACCTCATCTCCACGACGCAAGGTCGGGATATGGTCATGGACGCCAGCCTGGCGGCCAGCAGCGACGGGACGCTGGTCGCGCTCAAGGTGCATGCCATTGCCAACATGGGCGCCTACATGCACTTCGCCACCGCGCTGCCGCCGATGTACCAGCTCACCATGGTCTCTGGCTGCTACCGTATTCCCTGCATTCGCTCGGAGATCGTCGGCGTGTTCACCAACACCACCACAACCGGTCCGTATCGTGGGGCGGGCCGGCCGGAAGCGGTGCTGGTCATTGAGCGGATGGTCGACCAGATGGCACGCGAGCTGGGACTGGACCAAATCGAGATCCGGCGCAAGAACTTCATCCCGCCCGATCGGTTCCCCTACCAGTCGGCAACCGGCGCGGTCTATGACTCCGGCGACTACGAGAAGGCCCTCAATCGAGCGCTGGAGGTGGGTGGTTACGACGAGCTCGTGCGTCAGCGCGACGAAGCTCGCGCCCGCGGCGAGCTGATGGGTATCGGCATCTCAACATTCGTGGAGCCAAGTGGCGGCGCGGGCTTCGAGAGCGGGCTCGTACGTGTGGAACGGACAGGACAAGTGACGGTCGTTACCGGCGCCAGCAGCCACGGCCAGGGACATGAGACCTCGTTCGCCCAGGTAGCCGCCGAGAAATTGGGGGTGCCGATGGAACAGGTGAGCGTGGTCCATGGCGACACCGCGGCCACGCCCGTGGGAGTGGGCACGTTTGGCAGTCGCAGCATGATGCTGGGTGGCGGCGCTGTCGTGAGAGCTGCCGAGCGGGTCGTGGACAAGGCCAAGCGGATTGCCGCCAAGCTGCTCGAAGCCGCTCCCGAGGACCTCATGGTCGTCGACGGCGGATTGGGAGTCGTTGGCGCCCCGGAAAAGAAGGCTAGCTGGGCGCACCTGGCAGAGGCGGCATACACACAGCTGGCGAAGCTGCCGGAGGGGGAAGAGCCCGGCCTCGAGGCGACGGCGTATTTTGACAACAAGCTCGAGGCCTGGCCGTTCGGAACGCATATCGCGGTGGTCAGGATCGACCGCGACACCGGCCAGCTTCACCTGCAAAAGTTCGTGGCCGTGGACGACTGCGGAACCGTCGTAAACCCAATGATTGTGGAGGGACAAATCACCGGAGGAATTGCGCAGGGGATAGGTGAAGCGCTGCTGGAGCAAGTGATATTCGACCAGTCCGGGCACACCCTTACGGGTTCACTGATGGACTACGCGGTGCCGCGAGCAGACACCATGCCGGAACTGATCCTGGATCACACCGAAACGCCCAGTCCGTTGAACCCCTTGGGGGCCAAAGGGGTAGGGGAAGCCGGCACCAACGGTTCCCCACCCGCGATTGTCAACGCCGTTGCCGACGCGCTGCAACCCCTCAGGGTCAAACATCTCGACAAACCCTTCACGGCACCGCGGGTCTGGGCAGCTATTCGCAGGACGTGAGCTCGAGGTGCTGAACGCGATGCCCACGTGCCGTTGATAGCCCACCCGGCGAGGCGGTCTTGTACGTCAAAGCTGGAGCGTGGACGCTCCTCTGCTGTCTCGACATGGCTGCCGCCGTCCGGCTGGTCGCCGGGAAGCAGAGTCGGGCCGCAGCCTAGCTGACAGTGTGCCGGCCGCGCTTTGCAGCGCGGAGTGCGGTTTCGAGCGCCTGCAGGCCGTCGCCCTGCTCGGACACCTCGGACACGAACTGACTCACGGCTACCGTTCCAAAGTCCCTTAGGAGGTCGCGCACGATGTCGCGCGAGACTGAGGCCAGGAAGTCGTCGCGGCTGCGGGCCGGTTCGTAGACGAAGCTCTTCTGATCTCGTTGCTGCCGCAGCAGGCTCTCCTACGGCAATGTAGGGCCGCTAGCGGTGTGCCAAACGGCTAGTCCGAGAGCAGCGCGCGAAGGCTGGCCCAAGGAGAACGGGCAAACGGCTGAGCTGCTGTAGAGCTGGGCGACTCTATCTTCCGAAAGCATTCGCTGCCCACTTGCAGACATCCCCATCTGCCGCGTGCTTGTATGTACTCTGTCACCTTCGCCGCGCGCTGCCGAGCCAAAATCGAGACCTGCGCAGGGCAATCTCCCGGTCGAAGTGATATTTCTATTCCAGAAGGTCGGGAAACGCTA
>DATGVV010000593.1:0-6959 GCA_035299885.1 Chloroflexota bacterium
CCACGATGCAGTGGCGGTCCTGAGCGCTCCGGCCGACTACGACATGGTGCTGTCGGAGCTGAAGCTCTACCACGAGGTCACCGAGCCCACGCGCCGCCGCCTGGCCGAGCAGGCATTTGCGCTCACCGCCACCTACGACGCCCTCATCGCGGCATGGCTGCGCGAGAAGCTCTTTCCCGAGCGCTTGCCGCTAGCCCTTCACAAGCAGCTCGACCTGCGCTACGGCGAGAACCCGCATCAGCAAGCCGCGTTTTACACGCTCGCTGGCTCGCAAGCCGAGTTCCCGTCGCTGGCCAATATGCGCCAGCTGCATGGCAAGGAGCTGTCCTTCAACAACCTACTGGACATGGACGCGGCTGTGGGCTGCGCCTCAGCGTTCGAAGGACCGTGCGTGGCCATCATCAAGCACACCAACTCCTGCGGCCTGGCCGTCCGCAACGACCTGGCCGAGGCTTACAGGGAGGCCTTAGCCGGTGACCCTGTGTCGGCCTTCGGCAGCGTGATCGCCTGCAATAGGATGGTGGACGCCGCCACCGCTGAAGCCATGGCCGATCTGTTCATCGAGGTCCTGGTCGCGCCCGGCTTCGAGCAATCCGCGGTCGACATCCTGCAGAGCAAGAAGAACCGCCGCTTGATTGAGGTGCCCGGCGATTGGGCGCTTCAGCCCAACCCTTATGCCGAGCTGGATTTCAAGCGTGTCCGCGGCGGCTTCCTGGTGCAGTCGCGCGATTTCGACGCCGAGCAGCTGGGCTTTCAGGTGGTCACCAAAGCGCAGCCGACAGCCGCGCAGGTCGAGGACCTCAAGTTCGCCTGGAAGGCCGTGCGACACGTTAAGTCCAACGCGATCGTGCTGGCCAGCCAGAGCATGTTGGTAGGCGTCGGCGCGGGGCAGATGAGCCGCGTCGAGTCGGTCGATATCGCCGTGTCGAAGGCTGGCCAGCGATCTCGCGGGTCGGTGCTGGCCTCGGATGCCTACTTTCCCTTTGCGGACGGCCTGGAGCATGCGATTGCCGCGGGAGTCGCGGCCGCGATCCAGCCCGGCGGCAGCACGCGTGACGGCGAGGTCATCGCCGCCGCCGACAAGGCCGGCATCCCCATGGTCTTCACCGGCGAGCGCCACTTCAAACACTAAGTCCTACGCGGACGGCCAGTTTCGCCAGGTTAGTCCCTTTCCTCCATATACCTCTGCCATAATCGATGGTCTATGCGCGTAGCCGTCCTGAGCGTCCACACGTCGCCCTTGGCGCGTCTTGGCAGCCACGACTCAGGCGGCATGAACGTCTATGTGCGGCGCCTGAGCGAAGAGCTAGGCCGCCTGGGTATAGGCATGGACGTGTTCACCCGGCGCTTCGACAGCCGCGCCCCGGCGGTGGTGGAGTTTGGTCCTGGCGTCCGGCTGCTTCACGTCAAGGCTGGCCCGGCGCGCTACGTCAGCAAACGCGACCTGATCGACTACCTGCCCGAGTTCGTGGCCGGCGTCAAGCGCGTCTGCCACGGCTGCTACGACTTGGTCCATGGCCACTACTATCTGTCCGGCTGGGCGGGCGCGGTGCTGGCTCAATGCTGGCAGGTGCCGCACGTCCAGAGCTTCCACACCCTGGCTCGCGTAAAGAACAACGCCCTGCCGGAGACGGCAACGCGCGAGAGTGCCAGCCGCATCGATATGGAGGCGAAGGTTATGGCCAGCGCCGACCGCATCGTAGCCACCAGCCCCAGCGACAAGCAGGACATCATCCGCCACTACGGTGTGGCACCCCACCGCATCACCGTCATCCCGCCGGGACTCGATCTGCGCCTGTTCCACCCCCTCGATCGCGAGATCGCCAAGCAGCAGCTGGCGCTGGAAGGCAAGCGCGTGCTGTTGTTCGTGGGTCGCATGGATCGGATCAAAGGCGTCGAAACCCTGCTCCACGCCGCGGCCAATCTGCTGGCCGGCGATCCCAATCTCCGGCTCACAGTGCTGATTGTCGGCGGCGATCGTCAGGTGCGCGTGATCGACGATGCTGGCCGGGAGCTGCTGCGGCTGCGGGCTCTCGTGGAAGAGCTGGGGCTGCGCCGCGTGGTCAAGTTCGTTGGCCCGCGGGAGCAGCATCAGCTGCCCGCCCACTACGCTGCTGCCGACGTGTGCGTGGTGCCGTCGTACGCCGAATCATTCGGCATGGTGGCGCTGGAGGCCATGGCCTGTGGCACGCCTGTAGTGGCCTCGAGTGTCGGCGGCCTTAACTCGACTATCGTCGACGGCGTGACCGGCTTCGTGGTGCCCAGCAGCCGGCCGGAGGAGTTTGCTCGCCGCATACGCCAGGTGCTGGACTCGCCTGAGCTCCGGGACCGCCTGGGCAGCGCCGCCGTCCAGGCAGCCAGCCGCTATCGCTGGCCGGGCGTCGCCCGCCAGCTCGAAGCGGTGTACCGCTCACTTGTCAGCAAGCCCTCGCAGCTGGCAGTCGCCTCGTAACACCTCCCCGCGTTACAGAGAGTAGGTTTGATATGATTGCCAACCGACCAGTGATCGACACTAAGAATGGTTGACATAATCTCGAAGTGAAGATCCTGATCGCGGCCGCCGAGATGGTGCCCTTTGCCAAGGTCGGCGGGTTGGCCGACGTGATCGGCGCGCTGCCCAAGGCGCTCAAGCGTTTGGGCCACGACGTTCGCGTGGTCATGCCGCGCTATCAGCGCATCCAGGACCGCAAATTCGACCTGCGGCTCGTGCTGCCCGAAGTCCAGGTGCCTATGGAGGATCATTTCGAGACGGCCCTGGTGAAGGAGGGGACCATCGGCGGCGGCGTGCCGGCGTACCTCATCGATAACCAGCACTTCTTCCACCGTGAGGGCGTCTACGGCTATCCCGATGACGACGAACGCTTCGTCTTCTTCTCTCGGGCGGTGCTCGAGATGCTGCCTCACCTGGACTGGACGCCGGACGTGCTGCACTGCAACGACTGGCACACCGCCATCATTCCCAACTTGCTCAAGACGCTGTATCGCGACGAACCCCGCTTCAATCGCATCGCCACCGTGCTCACGATTCATAACCTGGCCTACCAGGGCATCTTTGGCCATCGCGTGCTGGAGATTGCCGGCATCGGCTCGTTTGGCTTCGTGTACGCCGATCCGGGCGGTGGCCACGCCGTCGATCTGCTCGGTCGGGGCCTGCAGTTTTCCGATGCCATTACGACTGTCAGCGAGCAGTACGCCCGTGAAATCCAAATGCCCGGGCTGGGCGAGGGCATGGACCAGCTGCTGGCGAGCCGCCGCGACCGCGTGTTTGGCATCCTGAACGGCCTTGATTACGACGAGCTCGATCCCGCCACAGATCGTCACATCCCGGCCAACTTCGACGCGCAGTCGCTGGACCGCAAAGCGCGCAACAAGCTGGCCCTGCAGCGTGACGCCAACCTGCCGGTCGAACCGGACGTACCGGTTATTGGCATGATCTCGCGGCTGTCCGATGCCAAGGGCTTCGACATCTTGTGCGAGGCGCTGCCGGCGCTGCTCGCCCAGCGGGTGCAGCTCGTCATCCTCGGCACCGGCGACCAGCACTACCACGAGGTGCTGGCCGAGGCCGCCAAGCGCTACCGCAACCTGTCAATCTTTCTGACCTTCAACACGCCGCTGGCCCAGAAGATCTATGCCGGCAGCGACATGTTCCTGATGCCCTCGCGTTTCGAGCCCTGCGGCCTGGGACAGATGATCGCCATGCGCTACGGCAGCGTGCCCATCGTGCGCCGCACCGGCGGCCTGGCCGATACAGTCGAGGATTTCGACCCGCGCACCGGCCAGGGCAACGGCTTTGTGTTCGAACCTTACGATGCCCAGGAGCTCTTCGCGGCGGTCGTGCGCGCCACCGAAAACTTCAAATATCGTGATGCCTGGCGCAGCCTCGTGCAGGCCGACATGCGCTGCGAGTTCTCGTGGACCGCATCCGCCGAAAAATACGTCGACGTCTACCAGCGCGCCATCGAGCTCAACGAGGCGGAGCTCGCCGTCCCTATGTCATCCTGAGCGGAGCGAAGGATCTTCCGTGGCAGCGGAAACCGAGAAGGTTCTTCGCCCGCGGCACAGAATGACAGCGAAAACCATCGCCGACCTCCCGCGGCTTGTTGACGCGCTGCCTGACCAAGAGCGGCGGCGCTTCGAGCGGCTGTTCGAGGTCACGGTCAGCGATGGCCGCCTCGTTGCTCCGCCAGCGATGCGTCCCTGGATCGAGCGCCAGTTTGGCTCGATCGAAGGCGTCGAGCGCCAGCGCATCGTGCGCGTCGTCAACCGCTGGACCTACGACGGCGCTCTGTTCAACCCGCTGCGCGCCCGCCGCCCCACCCCCGCGGGGACAGGCGAGCTGGAGCACGATATCGAGGCCGCCCACGGCGACGCTTTCTGCCAGCCCGACAACGCCACTCCCGCCGACGTCTTCGGACGGGTGCGCGGCCACAGCTCGATCACCGCCGCCAACGTGGCCAAGTACGAAGGCTGGTGCGCCGTCATCGTGTTCGACGCGCACCATCCCCTGCATCTCACGGAAGCTGGCGTCGACGACGCCATACAGACCGCCTGGCGCTGGGGCCAGCAGGTCCACAAGGCCGATCCTGGGGCGCGCTACTGGTTCTTCATGTGGAACTGCTTGTGGCGCGCGGGGGCCTCCATCGTCCACGGCCACGCCCAGGCAGCGGCCACGCGGGGCAGCCACTTTCCTTACGTCGAGCGCTGGCGTGCCGCGGCGCGCCGCTACGGCCGCTCCTACTTCGACGACCTCTACCAGGCCCACCACAGCCTGGACTTCGGCTTCGAGCGTTTCGGCATCCGCGTGCTGGCCCATCTGACGCCGCTCAAGGAAAAGGAGACGCTGCTCATCGCTCCTAGCCTGGGCCCGGAACTGCGCCGCGCCGTATTTCTGGCCCTGGCGACCTTCACCCGTGATCTGGGCGTCACCAGCTTTAACCTGGGCCTCTATCACCGCCCCCTCGGCCGCCCCACCTGGCCCAACTTTCCGGTGATCGTCCGCCTGGTGGACCGCGGCGACGCCTCCGTCCGCAACTCGGACATAGGCGCCATGGAGCTGTTCGCCGCCAGCATCGTGTCCAGCGATCCTTTCGACGTGGCCGCGGCGCTCAGGCGATCCTTCGGCTGAATGGCGAAGCATGATGGTGGATCATCAGCCAGCGGCCATCGTCATTCTGCTGGAACAAGTTCGTGGCCAGCGCCAGCCCCACCAGCGTTTCCCCGTCGTAAATCTGCTCCAGGCATTCGACCCAGCCAATGCCACCGTTGACCACCACCGCAACATCCTGCAGCTCGAATCGGATACGCCCGGTGTTGCTCATAATGAGGCGCCAGCTGTTCATCACGTCGTCCCAGCCGGACAGCAGCTCAGAACCAGGATGAATGCATTTCACCTCGTCGGAGTGCAGCCAGACCTCTTCCATGCGCGCCGCATCGAGGGTTTCGAAAGCGCGATAGAAGGCGGCGTTGGCCTCGGCCACGAGGGCTTGCTCCTCACTCATTGCAGTCACACTGACCATGTTAGGATCGCCCTGGTTGCCTCGCATTGACGCGTATTGACTTATGTTGATCGGCGTCGTATGCTGGCAGTAAGGATTGCTTGATTAGAGTTGATCAAGCGAGCGATTTACAGCGAGGTAAATGTACATGGCTTCCGCACCTTCCAGCGCCGCAGGTCTTGAAGACGTTGTTGCCGCGACTTCGTCCATCTGTTTCCTGGATGGCAAACAGGGCCGCCTGCTGTACGGCGGCTACGACATCCACGATCTCGTAGCTCACGCGTCCTTCGAAGAAGTCGTCTACCTGCTGTGGCACGGCGAGCTGCCAAATCACTCCCAGCTCGATCAGCTCAACGCTTCGCTGGCTGCCAACCGCGAGGTACCGGAGCCCATCGTCAAGCTGCTGGAGTCGCTGCCTAAGAACGCCACGCCCATGGAGGTGCTGCGCACCACGGTGTCGGCCCTTTCGGCTTACGACGCCGACGGCTTCCGCGACAACTCCATTCCGGCCAACCTGCGCAAGGCCGAACGCCTGACCGCCCAAATCCCAACGCTCACCGCCTACATCGAGCGCATTCGCGCTGGTGAGCCGCTGATCCACCCGCGCCAGACCGGCAGCATCGCCCAAAACCTGCTGTCCATGCTGTTCGGCAAGGACCCGGAAGAGCTCAATGCGCGGACCATGAACATTGCCCTCATCCTGCACGCCGACCACGAGCTCAACGCCTCGACGTTTGCCGCCCGCGTAACGGCAGCCACGCTGTCCGACATGTATTCGTCCGTGGTCTCCGGCATCGGGGCCCTGGCGGGTCCGCTGCACGGAGGGGCCAACGAGGACGTCATGAAGATGCTGCTGCGCATCGGCGACGAGGCCAAGGTGGAGTCGGAGGTGAAAGGCATCTTCGAGCGCAAGGAAAAGATCTCCGGCTTCGGCCACCGCGTCTATCGCACCGAAGACCCGCGCGCCACGCACCTGCGCCAGTTGTCAGAGGAGCTCGGCAAGCGCGCTGGCGAGCCGAAGTGGTTCAACATGAGCCGCCACATCGAGCAGCTGGTGATGCAGGAGAAGCACCTGTACTGCAACGTGGACTTCTACTCCGCCTCGACGTACTACACGATGGGCATCCCGGTCGACCTGTACACGCCCATCTTCGCCTGCAGCCGTATCTCTGGCTGGTCGGCCCACGTGCTGGAGCAGCTCGGCAACAACCGGCTTATCCGGCCCAGGGCTGAATACACCGGCGTCACCGATCGCACCTACGCGCCCATCGATCGGCGGTAACGCATAGCGGCGCCACACCGTTAGATATGCCGTGACATTGGCCGACGCCCGGCAGGAATTCCTCGACTACCTGGCCGAGCGCAATAAGTCGCTGCGAACGGTCAAGACATACGGCTTCGCCATCAATAAGTTCCTGGCCTTTGCCCAAGCCGAAGGGTTGGAGGCCAGCGCCGACGTCGCTC
>DATGVV010000594.1:0-10075 GCA_035299885.1 Chloroflexota bacterium
GCTGTAGCCGAGGTTGGCCCAGTATTCGAAGGAGGCCCATTCCTGCCAGCCGAAGTAGGTGAGCTGGCTCATGTGGCCGTTGGCATCGGTCTCATAGAGGCGGACTTTCATGTCGAGCCAGAAATTGAAGCGGGCGAGCCAGGCTTCCACGTTCTGTGGCAGGTTCAGGGTGATTTGGGCAAAGGGCTCTTCGAGGGGCATTGTCTGGATGATCCCATGAGGCGCCCTCTCCCTCGCCCTCTCCCAGAGGGAGAGGGAAGAATGATTGGTCGGAGAGGAACAATAGACGCATGAGGGTGTTTGTGACGCGCGTGATCCCTGAGGCGGGGTTGGGGCTGCTGCGGGAGCGGTGCGAGGTGGAGGTGTGGCCGGGCGATGGACCGCCGGCGCGGGAAGAGATCATGCGGCGGGCGCCGGAGCTGGACGGCATTTTGGCGATGCTGACGGACCGCATGGACGCGGAATTTATGGATGCGGCGCCCAGGCTGCGCGTGATCAGCAACTACGCCGTCGGCTTCGACAACGTGGACGTACCGGCCGCGACGGAGCGCGGGATTGCCGTCGGCAACACGCCGGGCGTGCTGACGGAGACCACGGCCGACCTGGCGTTCGCGCTACTGATGGCGGTGGCGCGGCTGATCGTGCCAGGAGTGGAATATGCCAAGTCCGGGCAGTGGCGGACGTGGGATCCGATGGCCCTCCTGGGACGGGATGTGCACCATGCCACGCTGGGGATCGTTGGGTTGGGGCGCATCGGCACCGAGGTGGCGAAGCGCGGCCACGGCTTCGATATGAAGGTCATCTACTGCAGCCGCAGCCGCCGCTCGGAGACCGAGCGGGAGCTGGGTCTGGAGTACCGCGACAGCCTCGAAGCGCTGCTGCGTGAGGCAGATTTCGTGTCGCTGCACACGCCGCTCACGCCCGAAACGCGCCATCTGATCAATGGGCGCACGCTGAAGCTGATGAAACCCACCGCGGCGCTCATCAACACCACGCGTGGGCCGGTCGTCGATACGGAGGCCCTGTACGAGGCGCTGACGGCGGGGACCATCTGGGCAGCCGGGCTCGACGTGACCGACCCGGAGCCGCTGGCGGCCGATCACAAGCTACTGAGGCTGGACAACTGCGTGGTCGTGCCGCACATCGGCAGTGCCAGCGTGGACAGCCGGGACGCGATGGCCAGGCTGGCCGCCGAGAACCTGCTGGCGGGGCTGGAAGGGCGGCCGCTAAAAGCCAGCCCCAACCTGGAGGTCGTGTCGCGGGAAACGAGATAGTTGGGTTTCCGCGCAGCAAGTCGAATATAATGCCCTCAAAATCGTAGTCCACGGCGGATGCGGGCATCTTCATCGAGGAGGGAACTGATGCGATCGAAATTTCTCACGTTTCTAAGCTCCGGCAGCGCTGCCGTGATGCTGCTGGCCGCGTGCGGTGGAGGCGCAGCCCCGTCCGCGGCTCCGGCATCGAGCGCGGCGCCCAAACCGGCCTCGGCCGCAGCCTCTGGCGGGGCCAGTGCGGCGGCTTCCAAGCCGGCGGGCAGCGCGGCGGCGTCCGCCAGCGCAAAACCGGCGGCATCCGGCGCAGCCAGCGGCGCGGCCAGCGCGGCTCTGGCGCCGGGCGCCACAGTCACCATTGGCGTGGAGCTGCCGATGTCAGGCGGCGAGGCTGCCAACGGCGTGCCGACGTCCAACGGCGTGAAGCTGGCAGTCGACCAGGCCAACGCCAAGAGCGGCAACAAGTACAAGTACCAGGCCACCATTCTGGACGACGCAGTGAACGGCAAGCACGATCCGGCGCAGGGCGCCAAGAACATCCAGCAGTTCAGCGCCGACAAGAGCGTGATGGGCGTGGTCGGCCCGTTCAACAGCAACGTGGCCCAGGCCGAGATCCCGCTGACCAATGAGGCGGGGCTCGTTCAGATCAGCCCCGCGAACACCAATCCCGATCTGACCAAGACGGACAAAGCCAAGGACCTGCGCAAAGCGCACCCAAGTGACATCGCCTACTTCCGCGTGTGCACCACCGACGACTTCCAGGGTCCGGCAGGCGCGGACTATGCCTTCAAGACGCTGAACAAGAAGGCGGCGTTCATCGTCGACGACAACGAGACGTACGGCAAGGGCATAGCGGACGAGTTCGAGAAGCGCTTCAGCGCCGACGGCGGGAAGGCTCTGGGGCACGAGCACCTGAGCTCGGGCCAGCAGGACTTCAAGTCACTGTTGACCAAAGCCAAGGCAACCAATCCCGACCTGATCTACTTCGGTGGCGTGACCACCACGGGCGGTGGCTTGCTGCGCAAGCAGATGACCGATGTGGGCATGCAGCAGATCACCTACATGGGCGGCGACGGCATCGTCGAGGATGAGTTCCTGAAGGAAGCCGGAGCTGCTGGGAATGGCGCGTGGGGCACAGTGGCAGCGCCCATCGCTGAGAAGCTTCCTGAGGCCGCCGATTTCATCAAGGCCTACAACGCCAAGTTCACCGATCCCAAGGACAAGATCGGCGCCTACAGCGCGTCCGGCTTCGACGCGGCCAACATCATCATCCAGGCCGTTGAGAATGCCGGGGCGGATCGCGCCAAGGTGCGGGCTTACGTGGCCGGTCTGAAGGACTTCAAGGGCGCGCTGGGCACCTACGGCTTCGACCAGTTCGGCGACACCACGGCCAAGATCATCAGCATGTGGAACGTCGACGGCGGCAAGTGGGTCGCCAAAGACCAGTTCGCCTTTAAGTAAAGACGGCAAAATGGGGCGGGCACCAGCCCGCCCCATTTTTGTGTGAAGCATGAGCGCCCTGGAGCTCCTGGCGCAGCAGATCATCAACGGCCTATCGCTGGGCGCGATCTACGCGCTGATCGCGCTGGGCTACACGATGGTGTACGGCACCATCGAGCTGATCAATTTCGCGCACGGCGACGTATTCATGGTGGGCTCGTTCGTGGCGCTGCTGATCGTGGGCTCGCTGGGCGTGGCCGGCACGGTGGCCGGTCCCGCCGTGGCCATCGTCATGCTAGCCGTGCTGCTGGGGGCCATGCTGGCTACCGGGCTGCTCGGCGTGGTCATCGAGCGCGCCGCCTACCGGCCGCTGCGGCGTGCGCCGCGTCTGGCGCCGCTGATCACGGCCATAGGCGTGTCGTTTATCCTGCAGAACATCGTGCAATTGCGGGCTGGCCCTTCACCGGTGTCATTCCCGGACGTGATGCCGAACCCGATCATCGACGCCGGGAACGTGATCATCAGCGCCAAGCAGCTGATGATCATCTTTGTCAGCATCGTGATGATGGCCGGGCTGCAGTGGTTCGTGCTCAACACCCGCCTGGGCCGGGCGATGCGCGCCACGGCCCAGGACCGCCAGGCGGCGGCGCTGATGGGCATCGACATCAACTTGACCATCGCGCTCACGTTCTTTATCGGCTCGGCGCTGGCCGGCGCGGGCGGCTTCGTGTTCGGCATCTACTACAACAGCGTGTGGTTCATCAACGGCTACATCGCCGGGCTTAAAGCGTTCACCGCGGCGGTGCTGGGCGGTATCGGCAACATCGTGGGGGCCATGCTCGGCGGCGTGCTCATCGGGCTGCTGGAGTCGCTCAGCGCGCAGTACGTATCCGAGCGCTATGTGGACGCCATCGTGTTCGCCATCCTCATCCTGGTGCTGGTCTTCCGGCCATCGGGCCTGTTGGGCCAGCAGCTGCCTGAAAGCGCCTGATGTCCAGCCTCGAAACGCGAACCACTATCTTCCCGCGCTTCGGGCGTGACCGGCGGTCGAAGGCGCTCCTGGGGGCGGTCGTGGCGTTCGCGATCGTGTACCCGATCATCGATAGGAACGCCTCGCACGTAAGCTCCGCGACGGATGCCGGCGTGTTCGTGCTGCTGGCGCTGGGGCTGAACATCGTAGTCGGCTACGCGGGGCTGCTGGACCTGGGTTATGCGGCCTTTTTCGCCATCGGCTCCTACGCCTACGGCTTCCTGGCCTCGCCGCACATGGGCATCCACATCGCCTTCTGGCTGATGCTGCCTATCGCCGGCCTGGCGGCTGGCCTGTTCGGCGTGATCCTGGGCGCGCCCACCTTGCGTCTGCGAGGCGACTACCTGGCCATCGTGACGCTCGGCTTTGGCGAGATCGTGCCGGTGATGTTCCTGAACGCGGACAAGTACACCAACGGCCCCAACGGCATCAACGCGCTCGACCCGCCATTCATTGGCCAGTACAACTTCGGGCACAATCCGCTGCCGTTCTATTTCGTGGTGCTGGGATTGATTGCGCTGTCGGTGATAGTCATCCGGCGGCTGCGTGACTCGCCCCTGGGACGGGCCTGGATGGCCATCCGGGAAGATGAGGTGGCAGCCGCGGCGATGGGCATCGACACTGTCAAGACGAAACTGTTTGCGTTCGCCATCGGCGCCTCCTTCTCGGGCATCGGCGGCGTGATCTACTCCAGCAAGCTGGGGCTGGTGACGCCGGACAACTTCCGCTTCAGCACGTCGGCGTTCATCCTGAGCATGGTGGTGCTGGGTGGCATGGGCAACATCCCCGGCGTGATCCTGGGGGCGGTCATCCTGTTCGAGCTGCAGTCGCTCATCCTCACGCAGCTGACGCTGTGGTCGCACCAGCTGGGCGCCTTCACGCATATCGGCTTCCTGAACGAGCTGGATTTCGTGAACCTCAAGTTCCTGCTGTATGGCCTGGCGCTGGTGTTGATGATGCTGTTCCGGCCGGAGGGACTGTTGCCGAGCGCTAGGCGGCAGCTGGAGCTGCACGCGGCGCCGGAGGTTGCCGCCAGCGAAAGCCAGGAGCTGTACGACGTTTCGACGGGGGCTCAGTCGGCGTGACGTCCTACGTGGACGGTGAGGTCCTGCCCGGACGGCGACCGTGAGCGCGCTGTTAGAGGCCAAGGCCATCACCAAACAGTTTGGCGGCCTTGTGGCAGTGGCGAGGGTCAGCTTTGAGATCGAGCAGGGGCAGATATTTGGCCTGATCGGGCCGAACGGCGCCGGCAAGACGACCTTCTTCAACGTGGTGACCGGCCTCTTCGCGCCGACCAGCGGCGACCTGCTCTTCGACGGTCAATCGATCGTTGGGCTGAAGCCACACCAGATCGTCGACCGCGGCATCGCCCGGACCTTCCAGAACATCCGGCTGTTCGACAACATGTCGGCCCTGGAGAACGTGATGGTCGGCGAGCACATCCGGCTGCGCTTCAACCCGCTGCAGGCGGTGCTGCGCCTGCCCAAGTTCGTCCAGCAGGAGTACCGCGCGGTGAAACGCGCGCTGGACCTGCTGAACCTGGTGGGCCTCGAGGGCAAGGCCGACGAGCTGGCGCGCAACCTGCCCTACGGCGATCAGCGGCGGCTGGAGATCGCCCGCGCGCTGGCCACAGAGCCGAAGCTGCTGCTGCTGGATGAGCCGACGGCCGGCATGAACCCTAATGAGACGCGCGAGCTGACCCTTTTCATCGATCAGCTCCGCCGTGACCTGGACCTGACGATCTTGCTGATCGAGCACGACATGAAGGTGGTGATGGGCGTGTCGGACGTGGTGGCGGTGCTCGACTACGGCGAGAAGATCGCCCAAGGCCCGCCGGCGGCCATCCAGAGCAACGAGCGGGTGATCGAGGCCTATCTTGGCCGGGGAATCGAAGGACTGATGCTGGAGGATCAAGCCCCTGGCGCTGCTTGAGCTCCGCGACGTCCGCGCCTCCTATGGCAACATCGAAGCGCTGCACGGCATCTCACTGGACGTGGACCAGGGCGAGATCGTCACGCTCATCGGCGGGAACGGGGCCGGCAAATCGACCACCTTGCGCGCGATCTCCGGGCTGCTGCCGGCACGAGGCGGCAGCATCAGCCTGGCGGGCGAGCGACTCGATCGTCTGCCGGCGCACGAGATCGTCAATCGGGGCGTGTCGCAGGCGCCCGAGGGCCGCCGGGTGTTCAAGCGCATGTCGGTGCTCGAGAACCTGGAACTCGGCTCCTATTCACGGAGAGACGGAAGCATCGAGGCCGACATTCAGCGCGTGTTCGAGCTGTTCCCGCGGCTGAAGGAACGCAGCAAGCAGGCGGCTGGGACGATGTCCGGCGGTGAGCAGCAGATGCTGGCCATTGGCCGGGCGTTGATGGCCAAGCCCAAGGTGCTGCTGCTGGACGAGCCCAGCATGGGCTTGTCCCCGGTGCTAACGGAGACGATCTTCCGGACGATCATCGAGATCAACAAGCAGGGCACGACCATCCTGCTGGTGGAGCAGAACGCCCTCCTGGCGCTGGCCATCTGCCGCCGCGGCTACGTCATTCAGACAGGACGCATCGTGCTGTCCGACACCGGCAAGGCCCTGCTGGGGAACGAGCTGGTGCGGAAGACGTACTTGGGCGAGGAGTAGGACAGCTTCTGATTCGCCAGGTTGAGGCGGCACTCTGGCGATCCAACATTTGCAAACGCTCCCTGGCAGCTAAAGAATGGTGGCTTCATGCTGCTGCTGGCCCGCGCGCATTTTCCGAGCATCCGCCCCTGGACGCAGGCTGTGGTGGACGCGAGTTACAGCCCGCGGGTGCGGCAGCTAGCTGCTCTCTACACCGTTTTCTAGGAGCGCGGCTAGTTCTTCGAAGCGCCGAACGGCGTGTGGCGGGTCCGCCGCGCCTTGTGCACAACGTGGACCTGCTCGTCGAACATGAAAGCGGCGGACAAGACGGCGAAGACCACACCGGCGAACAGCCAGGCTTCCGGATGAGGGAAACCATAGATGCCGGTGAACAGACCGAAGACGCCGAAGCCGAAAGCCAGAGCCGCGGCGGCCACACCGCCGAGCGCGTCGCGATTGTGGCGCATCTCGATCAAACTGTGGCGGGCGACGGCCACGCGGTGGGCGTCCATGGCCACGCAGACGGCCAGCAAGCCAAGGATGATGGCCATGAGGCTCCACAGGTTGCGGTTGTCGTCTTCCAGCATGCCCAGGACGAAGCCCGCCAGGCCGCAAGCCAGCGCCAGGGCGATGATGCCGCGGGCCAGCCATTGCTCGGCGGGGTGATGCACCGGCAGGTGGAACAGACGCTGCTCGTCGACCGCGACGGCGAGCGCCAGCACGCCGAGAAGCAGGGCACTCAGGAACCAGGTCTCGTCTTCGCTGAAGCCGACGACGTTGGCGGCGATGCCGATGGCGGCGCAAACTGCCGCCAGGCAAACCAGCGCGAGGCCGGCAAAGGACTCGCTCAATGGCCTCATTCCAAGGAGCTAATATAGCAATATGCAATATCGCCGCCTGATGGATCCCCGCTTGGTGCGCCTGCTGACCATCGTCGGCGTAGTTGCTGTGTTGTTCCTGTTGGCGGCCGAACCGACCCTGGCCAAGGGCGGCGGAGTGGGCGGCGGAAGCAGCTTTGGCGGCGGGCGCGGTGGTGGCAGCGGCTTCGGTGGAGGCGGCGGCTACTACGGCGGTGGCTACGGCGGATACGGCGGCGGCTTCGGTTTTGGCCTGCCCTGGTTGTTCCTGCCGTTTATCGGCTTCGGCGGCGGTGGCCTGTTCGGGATCATCCTGATCGTCGTCCTGTTCATGTTCGGCCGCAGCCTGCTCACGGGCATGTTCGGAGGCGGAATGCGTGGCGGTGGATATACGCCACAGCAAAGCCACGTGACGGTTGCCCAGCTCGACCTGGCGCTGCTTGGATCGGCATCGTCGGTGCCGTCGGAGCTGCACCGGGTTGTGGCCAGCGCGGACACGTCGACACGCGACGGCTATTCGCAGCTGATGCAGGACGCAGCTCTGCTGTTGCTGCGCAACAGGGAGTACTGGCACTCGGCGGCCTTCGATTCCAGCGTGGTGCCCTACGCGCAGGCCGAGGCTGCTTACAACCAGCGAACGCTGGCGGCGCGCCAGCGGCTGACGTTCGAATCGCTGACCAACGTCGGTGGACGGGTGCGAGTCGGTTCGGCGCCAGCCGGCGCCTCCATGCCGGACGACAGCGGCGGCAGGTTCATTGTCGTGACGCTGATTGCGGCGGCCATGATGCCCCTGCCCAAACAGCCGGACATGAGCGCCGAAGCAGTGGAAGCGTACCTGCGGCAGCTGGCCGGCGCCCCGGCCGCGGCCCTCGAGGCGGCGGAAGTCATTTGGGTCCCGGATGACGGGGAGCAGCCGCTCAGCGACGATGACCTGCTGAGCCAATTCCCGACCCTCATTCCTGTCTAGACCAGCCTAAGATCTTCCGCTCGGCGCTGCCGCCTGCTAACATGCTGTCCTGATCGGATGATCGAATCGGATAGGAGGTAGGGAGGGTTGAAACTCGCCTGCCCGCAGGACAACCTGAGCAAAGGCCTGGCCGTGGTCAGCCGGGCCGTGTCAACACGCAGCACCATGCCCATCCTGAGTAATATCCTGCTGGCCACGGATGGGCCGCGGCTCAGGCTCTCGGCTACCAACCTGGAGCTGAGCATCAATGCCTGGATCGATGCCGAGATCGAGCAGGAAGGCCGGGTGGCAGTGCCCGCGCGGTTACTGCAGGAGTTCGTCAACTCGCTTCCGGCCGCGCCGGTCAAGATGGAGCTCAATCCAAGCAACCGCGTGGTCAAGATGCACTGCCTGCGGACCGAGGGCAACATCCGAGGTGTGAGCGCCGACGACTTCCCGTCCGTCCCGACAGTCGAGGATGGGGCGGTGTTCCGGCAGCCCGCCCACCTGCTCAAGGAGATGATCAATCAGGTGGCCATCGCCGCGGCCACGGACGACAGCCGGCCGATCTTCACCGGCGTGCTCACGACGATCGGGCAGACCATGGCTATGGTGGCGGCGGATGGCTTCCGGCTGGGTCTGCGCAGCACTGAGCTGGAGAACGGGCCGGATCCCGAGATCACGCTGATTATTCCCGCCAAGTCGCTGCTGGAGCTCGCGCGCATCCTACCCGACGGCAAAGGGCAGGACGAGATGGTGGAGATCTCCCTCACGCCCAACAAGAACCAGGTGATGTTCCGCACGACAAGCGTGGAGCTGGTGTCGCGGCTTATCGAGGGCCAGTTCCCGAACTACAAGCAGATCATGCCGAAGGAGTGGAAGACGCAGGCGGTGGTGCCTACCAGTGAGTTCCTGAACGCGGCCAAGACAGCCTCCTTCTTCGCCCGCGACAGCGCCAACATCGTGCGGCTGCACATGGAATCGGGCGAGCTGACGGTACGCGCCGAATCGACCGAGCTGGGCGACAACGAATCGCGCATCGATGCCATTGTGGAAGGCGAGCCCAGCGCCGACATCGCCTTCAACGCCAGGTACCTGACGGACGCCCTCAACGTCGTCGAGTCGGAGCAAACCAAGCTGGAGATCGTGAGCGCGGGCTCACCGGGGGTTATCCGGCCAGTCGACTCGACCGACTACGTGCACATCATCATGCCAATGGCAACCAGCCGCTAGCTAGCCTTTACTCCACCTGGCCTTCCGCTTTTCCCGGGCCTCGCCTGGCAGCCCAGAAAGGAGTATGTGAAGCGAAATGTTTGCCCCGATGCAAAAGACACAGAAAGAGGTGTGGCGCGGCCGAGGAGGCTCTGGTCTCTCAGCTTCTCCAACAAGCATGGAGACTGCGCTCAGCGGACAGCGGCATAGTCACCTGGCCACAAATGGAGCAGAAATGGTGACTATGCGTGGAGCCTTTTCGAAGACCAACCCGAAGCAGCTACCGCCGAGCTGAGTCCAGCGGCCCGCAACCCCATAGTGCGATCACGGTCGACCCCCGGCGACGTTCGCGCCGACGTTGACCGCCTAGAAACGGCGTTTCGGGCGAGCAATGGTTCGTTGGCTCACATGTAAAGCTGCGGGGCGAAGCAGACCCAAGTACCAGTCAAATGGTTCAGCATGAGATTTGGCCACCATCGGGTAGAGATGTTCATTATCGTTTCTATGACAGGGAGCGACACTGAACGCTTACCCTCCATGATCTCGCCCCACCGGTGCGGCTTGTAGCGAGCAACAATCGATAGGGCGTACACAACCATGTACTGCGCGAGCAGGCCGTTCATGCGATCACCGAGCACCGCTGGCGGCACGACATACAAGTGCTCAGAATTCTCTTCCCGTTCCGCGACCTGATCCCATTCTTCAATGGAC
>DATGVV010000595.1:0-3797 GCA_035299885.1 Chloroflexota bacterium
GCCGGCGAGCTCGGCGGCGCGGCCTGGTTCCCTCCGCAGCTCGCGACAAACAAGGCCACCGCCAGCAGGCCAGCCGTCATCGGCAGGCGCTTCAACAGGGGCATGGTGCTTCCTCCAGCCAGGCTTTTGTCATTCCGAGCGAAGACGGATGCCTCACTGCGTTCGGCATGACAAAGCGTGTTCGGCGTGACAAAGCGTGTTCGGCATGACAACGGACATGCTACCCCCACAGCTGCCGGCTCGCTAGGCGGGCGCCGTCGACGAGCGTCTGCAGCTTGGCCCACACCAGCTGCGGATGGATGCGGCCGCCCAGCCCGCAGTCGGTCCCCGCGATGACGTTCTCGCGCCCGACCACGCCGGCAAAGCGCACGATGCGGTCGGCCACCAGCTCCGGGTGCTCCACCACGTTGGTGGCGTGGCTGACCACGCCCGGGATGAGGACCTTGCCGTCGGGCAGCTTGGTCTCCTGCCAGACCTTCCACTCGTGCTCGTGGCGCGCGTTGCCCGCCTCAATCGAGTAGGCGCCGGCGCCTACCTCGAGCAGCAGTTCGACGATGTGCCGCAGCGGCAGATCGGTGGTGTGTGGACCATGCCAGCTGCCCCAGCAGATGTGGTAGCGGATGCGGTCCTCGGGCAAGCCACGGATGGCCTGGTTCAGCGCCTCGACGCGCACCCTGGCCCATTTCCTGTACTCTTCGACGCTCGGTTCCGGGTTGGTCATGTCCCAGCTGTCGGGCAGCCCGGGATCGTCGAGCTGAAGGACGAATCCGGCATCGATGATGGCCCGGTACTCCTCACGCATGGCCTCGCTGACGGCGAAGAGGTACTCCTCGTCGGTGGCGTAATACTGGTTCTGGCGGCGGGCGAAGCTCCCCGGCGCCACGGCCGTCATGAACGCCTCCACCGCCTTCGCCTTGCCGAGCGCCGCCTTGAGGTTGGCGACGTCCCTGGCGATCAGCTCCTGGCCGCGGTACTTGATGGGCCCGGTGAAGATTGGCGGGCGCGCGGCCGGCGGCAGCGGTGCGTTGGTCATGCGCACCTCGTCGCGATAGAAATCGGCGAACTTCTGCCGGTCGCGCCGAATGGCCAGGCCGGGGGCCATGCCCTCTTGGCCGTATTCCCAGCCGGTCAGCCGCTCGAAGGCGTAGCTCTGCCAGGAGCCGTACTCGATCGAGCCGCGCGTGGCCTTCCCAAACTCCCCGTCGTTGATCACGTCGACGCCGCACTCGGCCTGCTGGCGGCAGATACCGGCCACGGCATCAGAGAGCACGCGCGGATAGCCCTGCTCGTCGTAGGCTTCGCCGTCCAGCCGGGCGCGATTGACGTCGATCAGCGCCTCAGGCCGGGGCAGGCTGCCCACGTGGGTGGTCAGGGTGCGCTGACTGCTGCGCTTCAAGCCGCCGCCGCTAGGGCCTTACCCAGCCGTGGGTAGACGCGCCGGGCGTTGCCCTCGAAGATCTTGTGGCGCTGCTCGTCGCCGAGCGGCATGGCATCGAGGTACGGCTTGGTGTCGTCGAAGTAGCGGCCGGTATCGGGATCGATGCCGCGCACGGCGCCGACCATCTCGGACGCGAACAGGACGTTATCCGCGCCGATGACGTTGACCAGCAGATCGATCCCCGGCTGGTGATAGACGCAGGTGTCGAAGAAGATGTTGTTCAGCAGCAGGTCCTTCAGCTCGCCTCTACCCATGTCCAGGGCCATGCCGCGGTAGCGGCCCCAGTGGTAGGGGATTGCGCCGCCACCGTGCGGGATGACGAAGCGCAAGGTCGGGAAATCCTTGAACAGCTGCGGCTGCTGGATGCACTGCATGAACACCGTGGTGTCGCCGTTGATGTAGTGCGCGCCGGTGGCGTGGAAATTGGGATTGCAGCTGGCGCTGACATGGATCATGGCCGGCACGTCCAGCTCGACCAGCTTCTCGTACAGCGGGTACCAGTAGCGGTCGGTCATGGGCGGATCCGTCCAGTAGCCGCCTGAGGGGTCGGGGTTCAGGTTGCAGCCCACGAAGCCGAACTCGGTCACGCAGCGCTCCAGCTCGGCCACGCAGTTGGCTGGCGACGCGCCGGGCGATTGCGGCAGCTGGCACACGCCGATGAAGCTCTTGGGGAACAGCTGGCAGATGCGGTAGATGAGCTCGTTGCACGTCTCCGACCAGTAGCGGCTGATGAGCGGAGTCCCGAAATGGTGGCCCATGCTGGCGGCGCGAGGCGAGAAGATGGTGAGGTCCGTGCCGCGCTCGCGCTGCAGCTTTAGCTGGTTGTTCTCGATGCTCTCGCGGATCTGGTCGTCGCTGATGTTCAGCTTGCCTTTGACGGGGGTGCCGAGCTGTGAGATCTGCGACCCGCGGTAGGCTTCCAGCTCCGGTGGGGCCGTGGTGTAGTGCCCGTGGATGTCGATGATCATGTAGTCTCTCTCCGGTTGTTGAGCACATCATAGGAGACCGCGAGTGGCCGAGATCCCCCGACTCAACGGCGTAATCAACCAGCTTTCCAAGGGCAAGCCCGTGTTCCTGCCGTTCACGCCGTCGAACGTCGAGAACGCCATTGGCATTAGCGCCAGCCGCTACGACGGCTGCGTGTTCGAGATGGAGCACGCACCGTACGACATCCGCACGCTGCGGGATTGCCTGCAGTACATGCTGAACCGCCAGCAGCTGGTAGAGGGCGGCACGCTGGCGACGGCGGTGGCTCCCTTCGTCCGCATTCCGCCCAACGGCATCGAGAAGAACTCTTGGATCGCCAAGCAGGTGCTGGACATCGGCGTGTACGGCATCATCTGGCCGCACTGCAGCACGGTTGAGGAGGCGGTGAACGCGGTCTCGGCCTGCCGCTATCCACGGCGCGAGGAGGCGCCGCTGTACTTCCCGCCCGGCATCCGCGGCGACGCGCCGACCGCGGCGGCTCGCTACTGGGGCATCACCAACCAGGACTACTACCAGCGGGCCGACGTGTGGCCGCTGGCGCCGAATGGCGAAATCATGGTCGTCATTCAGTGCGAGGAGCTGCGGGCTATCAAAAACCTGCCCAAGATGCTGGACGAGGTGCCCGGCATTGGCGCGGTGCTGATCGGCGAAGGCGATTTGTCACAGGAGATGGGCATCGCGCGCCAGTACGACCATCCTTCGTTGCGCTCTGCCATGGCCGACATCGTGGCCATCTGCAAGGCCCATAACGTGCCCGTTGGCCACCCGCACGTGGATGGCGACAACGTGGAGCGCGTGCTCCAGGAGGGCTACACCTGGCTGATGCCCTCGGCCGTCACCAGCCATCCGGGCCTGATGAAAGGGCTGCAGCTCTCCGGCCGGGTCTGATCAGCCCGGCTGGCCGGTTTTGATGACCTGGTCCAGCTTGTCCTTGGTCATGCCGGCCCATTTGCCGCGCATCTTGCCAAAGGGGAAATTGGTCAGCTCTTGCGCATTGCGATCCCAGCCTCGTCCAATCTCCTTATAGGTCTCGAGCAGCTTGTAGCCGACGCCGTCGCCCTGTTTCACCACCTGGTAGACGTAGTTGTTCGACACCAGGTCGTTATCCTGGTCCAGCTTAATAGGGCCCTTGGCCGTTTCGACGTTGGTCTGGCGCAGCGCTTCAGACAGTTTGTCCTTGTCCTCGACGTTGCCGTTCACCTTTTTTATGGCGGCCTCTAGGATCTGCCCGCCGGACCAGCCCTGGGCGGCATCCGTAGAGGCCACCCGGCCGGGATATTTGGCCTTCCAGGCCTGGATGAACGCCTGGTTGGCCGGCGTGTCGTTGCACCCGCAATAGACCTCGATGCCGACTGAGCCGAGCATCTTGTCC
>DATGVV010000596.1:0-3049 GCA_035299885.1 Chloroflexota bacterium
GCCATCGCCGCCACCTCTGTATCGGTCTTGCACAGCCTCTGCTTTGAAGCCTCAACCGGCATTGCGGTCAGCTACATGATTTGCGCCGTCCGCAAGGCGGGAGAGTGCCAAGTGGGGTAAATCAGGTCGCGCCGGACGCGCGCCTTGTCCTCCATCATAGCTTCCCGTGCCGCGCTTCGCAAACGATCACCCGAAGGTGTGATCCGGATCGTTCATCATGGCCGCGATGGTCTCCATCAGCTCCATGGCCGGCATGCCATTCACCACCCGGTGGTCATAAGTCAGGCTGAAGGGCAGCAGCCAGCGGGCGACGACCAGGCCATCCCGCACGACCGGCCTTTGCTCGACGCGGCCTACGCCCAGGATGGCGGTCTGCGGCGGGTTGATGATCGACGCCGCCCAGCGGATGGCGGTAAGCGTGCCGTAGCTGGACAGGGTGAAGGTGCCGTTGAGCATATCGGCCGGAACCAGCTTGTTCTCCCGCGTCTTGGCACCCAGCTCGTCGGCCTTGGCGGCAACGTCCTCCAGCGACAACTCCTGAGCGCCCTGGATGACGGGCACCAGCAGCGCGCCATCGGGGCGATTGACGGCCAGCCCCAGGTTTACGTCAGAGTACAGCCGGATCTCCTTGTCTATGAGCGCCGCGTTTAACAGCGGGTGTTTCGGCACGGCGCGTGACAGCAGAAAGAGGGTGAGGTGCGTCCAGCTCAGCCGCCGCTCTCGGCCCTGGTTGGCGCGCTGCCGCCATTCCTCAGCGCCGGAGGCGTCGATCTCGCCGAAACACGGCACCCAGGCCGCGGTCTGCTGGCTCTCGTGCAGCCGCGTGGCGATGATTTTCTGGACGCCCTTGAGCGGAATGACCTGACTGGGGACTAACTCCGCCAGTCGATCACCTTCTGGACGGCTGCCACGATGTCGTCCACGTCGGGCAGGAAGACGTCGCGCAGCGGCTTGGGAATGGGGATCGGCGTGTGCGGCGCGCCGACGCGGACGATGGGCGCCTTCAGGTAGCCGAAGCCCTCCTCCGCCAGCTCGGCCGAAATCTCGGCGCCAAAGCCGCCGATCTTCCAGGCCTCATGCGCCGTCACCGCCCGACCAGTCTTCTTCACCGATTCCAGGATCGTGTCCAGGTCCAGGGGCGCCAGCGTGCGGGGGTCGACGATTTCGATCTCGATGCCCTCTTGAGCCAGCTGGCGGGCGGCCGCGATGGCCTTGTGGACGTACCAGCCGGTGGCGATGACTGTGGCGTCCTTGCCCTCGCGGACCACTCGCGCCTTGCCGATGGGCGTCTCGTACAGCTCCTCGGCCACCTCACCACGGATGGCGTGGTAAAGGTACATGTCCTCCACGAACAGCACCGGGTTGGGCTCGCGGATCGACGCCACCATCAGGCCCTTGCAGTCGTCCGGGAACGCCGGCATGACGACCTTGAGGCCGGGGATGTGGGCGAACCAGGCCTCGTAGCACTGCGGGTGGCCGCGGTAGGGGCCGTCGCCAATCTTGGTCCGAAACACGACCGGGCAGTTGGAGTGGCCACCGGTGTAGTAGTACACGCCCGGCGCCTGCGTGACCACCTCATTCATGACTGCCGGTAGGAACTCGCCGAAGGAGATCTCCATGACCGGCTTGAGGCCCATCAGCGCGGCGCCCACGGCCAGCCCAGCGGTGCCACCCTCCGAAATGGGCGTGTCCATCACGCGCTCGTAACCGAACTCCTCCCACAGGCCCTTGGTGCTTTGCATCGTGCCCCCGAAGGGCCCGATGTCCTGGCCCATCAGGAATACGTCCGGGTCCTCGCGCATGCACTGGGCCAGCGCCTCGATCACACCCTCGACGTAGGTGATGCGGTGCGCCATCAGGATGTCCGCGGCTTGAAGACGGCGTCCAGACCGATGCCGGCCACTTCGGCCGTGGGCGACTGCTGCGCCTTCTCGATGGCCTGCTCGGTTTGATCCTTGGCCTGCTGCCAGTGGCGCTGCAGGTCCGCCGCCTTGAGCACTCCGCGCCGCTCCAGCTCGTCCTCGAAGCGGGGGATGGGGTCGGGCCGCGACTGCACGATGTCCTTCATCTGCTCGCGGTACTCGGTCTTGTCGCCGGCCCAGTGGCCGCGCACGCGCCAGGTGATCGCCTCGAGCAGGCAGGGCTGGCCGGATCGCGCCTTCTCGATCGCTCGACTCACCGTGTCCTGAGTGGCCAGCACGTCGTTGCCGTCGAACTGCTCGCCGTGCATGTTGTACGCCTTGGCGTGCTCCACGACGTTGGTGTTGGCCAGGAAGCGCGTGGAATGGGTTGAGATGGCCCACTGGTTGTTGTGGACGATGTAGACGATTGGCAGCTTGTGAATGCCGGCCAGGTTCAGCGCCTCGTGAAAGTCACCGCGGGTGCTCATGCCGTCGCCAAAGGCGTTGACCACCACATGCGGCTGCTCACGGTACTTGAAGGCGAACGCAACGCCCGTAGCCTGGGCGATCTGCGGGCCGATGTCGCCGCCCAGCCAGGGCAGCAAGCCCATGTCCGTGGCTGGCCCGCCGTGGGCAAACGCCCGGCCTTGGGTGTAGCCGTCCACGCGGGCCAGCGCGTGGCAGGCCAGCCGCCACAGCTCCGCCCCACGCATGTGGTAGACGATGTGCGTCCCGCGATAGTGCGGCGCGGCGAAGTCATTCTTCCCCAGGCCGTAGAAGGAGCCGATCACCGTCGCCTCCTCGCCCTCCGCCGGGAACCAGTTGTTCGACAACTCGCACATGGCCTGGTCAAACACCCGGCTCAGCACCATCAGCCGGTGCATCTCCTTGAGGTCATCGTCCGACGGGGCCGCGGGCACGAAAGCGATTGTAGCCTTGGGCCTACCGTGTCGGCGACGCCGCCTTGACGCTGAAGGCTTTCAGCCCCTTCAGGGTTTCGAGCCCGAAAGCGAAGTCCTCGGCTGCGGCCTTGGCCGTTGTCTCTGAGACGAGCACGCCGATGCGCCGCGCGCGAGCTTCCTCTTTGAGCCGCTCCGCCAGGAGGACCGTCGTCCCAACCGCCGTGTACTCCATGCGCGCTGGCGCAC
>DATGVV010000597.1:0-1826 GCA_035299885.1 Chloroflexota bacterium
CGCATCCGGCCTTCCCACCGCCCATCGGCCCGTTGATACACGCCACCCAGTCCGCGCTGACGCCGCTCCATCTGCGCCACCTCCACTGCGAAAAAGATGGCCTTAGGATGCGGGCTTGGCCGTCAGATTGACCGTCAATGATTAGAAGCGCCGCCGATCAACCGGCGAAATCGAATACAAGAAACTGGAGGCGAGTGCGGGATTCGAACCCGCGGTGGAGGTTTTGCAGACCTCTGCCTTACCACTTGGCTAACTCGCCACCGGAGCCAATCGCATAGTTTAGTGGGCACCCGGCCCCTGCCCTTCCGGCTATCAACAAAGTGGTCAGTCGATCGGCCGGGCTCATAGCAACGGCGGGCACATAATCACGCGACGTGCGGAGGTCCTGGCGTCCCCTCGCGGCCCTGATCGCGACGAGCGCGCTGGTGGCCGCCTGTTCGCCCGGCCCCGCCGTCGTCAGTCCGCCGATGGGCAGCGCCATCACGGTCGGGGCCGTCCTCTCTCACACCGGCAGCCAGGCGGGCAGCGGCCAGATGGCCAAGGAGGGTTACCTCTACTGCCAGGACTGGATCAACGGCAAGGGTGGCATCAACATCAAGGGAGTCGGCCACCGCTTGAGCCTCGACATCGCCGACGATCAGAGCCGGCCATCGATCGCGGCGTCGACCACCGAGCACCTGATCTCGGACAACCACGACACATTGCTTCTGGGCCCATCGAATGACGCCACCACCGCCCGCGCGGCACCGGTCGCCGAACAGCACCAGGTACCCATGGTCAGCAGTGGCGCCTCTTCGGACGCGATCTTCAACAACCACTACCACTATCTATTCAGTGTGCTGGCGCCGCACAGCCGGCAGCTGGAAGGCGTGATCGACATGGCGCTGGCGCAGGATCCTAAACCGCAATCGGTCGCCATCATGTTCGCCAGCGACAGCCTCTCGGCTGAGGTTGCGGCCGCCACTGCCGGATACGCGCAAGCGAAGGGCTTGCCAGTGATCTACGGCGACAGCTATCCGCCAGGCGTCAACGATCTCAGCGCCCAGCTACGGGCGGCCTCCAACACCGGCGCGGATCTCATCCTCGAGGTGGGCCACCCCGCCGAGAGCGTGCGGACAGTCCAGCAGGCTCAGCAGATGAATATCCAACCCAAATTACTCGGGTTCAGCGATGGTCCCGGCACCGCGCGCTTCACCACCGATCTCCACAAGGCGGCGAACTTCACCGTGGGAGCGACGCAGTGGGCACCGGCCGCCCGAAACCCGATCAGTTATTTCCTGGACAGCTTCCATTACGCAATGGCGTTCGCGGCGCAGTTCGGGCATATGCCCGACGAGCACGCCGCCGCGGCGACGGCCGCTTGTCTCACGCTCGAGGTGGCGATCGAGCGCGCCGCTTCGACCGAGCCGGCGAAGGTGCGCGAAGCCCTCGTCACAATGGACCTCAACACCTTCTTCGGTCAAATCAAGTTCGACGACCGCGGGGCAAACGCCGCCAAGCCGATCTACGTCGAGCAGGTCCAGTCGGGCTTTGCGGTCCTGATCTGGCCGCCCGATGTCGCCAGCGCCCGACCCCGCTACCCCGATCCCGGCTGGGCGAAGCGCTAAGCCGGGCGGGCCTGCGAACCCATTTCTCCTTCCAGTTGGGCCAGACCCATGGGTCCAAGGTTGAGGGCGCGCATGTGGAAGGCCTTGAGGTCGAACCGCTTGCCCGCGCGCTCGCGTGCCCGCTCGCGGACGGCGAGCCAGGTCCGTTCCCCAACCTTGTAGCAAATCGCCTGCCCGGGCCAGCCCAGATAGCGATCGACCTCGCTGCGCAGGAAGGCC
>DATGVV010000598.1:0-5886 GCA_035299885.1 Chloroflexota bacterium
TAGCGGCCGCTGAGGCTGCGTCGCCGGCACGACCGCGCCGCAGCCCGAAAGCAGCAGGCTCCCGGCGATTATGGCGAGCAGTCGTCTCACGTCCGTGGAAGCATACCCGCTCTACACTGCTGAGCCGGCCGCATGCACGGCGACTCCTATTAACCCGCCGCCGGCGACGAGCCAGGCCGAATTGACTTTGGACCGGATGAGCAGGATGGCGGCGCACACAGCGATGGCGGCGGTCAGCCAGTCCGTGATGGCGCTCTGTCCCAACTGCCAGGTGATCCCGGCCATCAAACCCAGCGCGGCCACGTTCACGCCATTGAGAAAGTGGCGGGTCCAGCCGGAACCTCGCAGCCGCGGAATGAATGGATAGGTAATCGCCACAAAGATGAAGCCTGGCAGGAAGATGCCCAATGTCGCCAGCAGCGCTCCGGGAAAGCCTGCCAGTACATAGCCGATGAAGGTGGCCGTCGTGAACACCGGGCCAGGCGTGAACTGTCCTACGGCGACGGCGTCCAGGATCTGCTGGTTGGTGAGCCAGTGCAGCTGCTCGACAAGCTCTGCCCGGAGATAGGCCAGGAGCACGTACCCACTCCCAAATACCACGGCGCCGATCTTCAGGAACGTGCCAAACAGCAGGCCCAGGCTCACCCTGCCCACAATGAGGTCCGGCGCTTGCAGCACCGAAGCTGGCAGCACTAGGGCAGCCATGCGCCCAAAGGGCAGACGCGATCGGTTGGCCATAGCCACCATCAGCACACCCGCGCCGATCAGCAGGACGATGACGTTGGCGCCGATCAGGTACAGGCCCAGCACGGCGGCGCCGAGAAACGCTAGGACCACGCCCTTGACCGCGGTCCGGCCCAGGCTCCACAACGCCTGCACGATGATGGCGATGACCGCCGGCTTGATGCCGTACAGCAGCCAGCCCGCGCCCGGCGTGGAGCCATATTCGACGTATGCCCAGGCCAGCGCCAGCACGATGGCCATCGCCGGCAGGATGAATAACGTCCCGCCGAGGATTAGGCCAACGACGCCCGCTCGCCGATAGCCGAGAAAAATCGCCAGCTCGGTCGAGCTCGGCCCGGGGATCAGGTTGGCCGCGCCCAGGAGGTCGAGGAACTCCTGATCGTTGAGCCATCCCCGCCGCCTGACGACCTCGTCCCGCATCATGGCGATGTGGGCTGCCGGCCCGCCAAAGGCGATGCAGCCCAGCTTCAGGAACAGCGCCGCGACCTCGCGAGCAGGTTGGGGCTGAGGGTTCACCGGCGCCAGAGTACACTCCTTAGCCATGGCCTTTGTACTCGACGCCGATACGCACATCTGCGAACCCGCTGCCATGTGGGACCTTCTGCCGAAGGAGATGTACCCCCGCCGGCCCGTCATGGCCACCCTGCCCAGCGACACTCTGTACGGCGGCCGCAACGCGGTGTGGTTGATCGACGGAAATATCTTTCCCAAACCCGCCGGCAAGGGCGGCTTCAGCCTGGCCACTCCCTGCCAGACCGATTTCGGCCGCGCCCGGACCGACATCCAGATCGCCTGCCGCGAGATCACCGATCCGCGGGCGCGCATGGACGACATGCAGCGGCTGGGCATCGACCAGCAGGTCGTCTACCCGACGCTGTTCCTGGTGTACCTGACGGACGACGTGAAGCTCGAGATTGCCCTCTGCCAGGCCTACAACCGCTACCTGGGCAACGCTTCGGACCAAACTGGCGGGCGGATTCGCTGGGTTATGGTGCCGCCCCTGCGCTCACTCGAAGCGACGTTCGACGAGATGCGCTGGGGCAAGGAGCACGGGGCCGTGGGCGTGTTCATCAAGGGCATCGAGCGCGACAAGACGCTGGACGATCCCTACTTCTTTCCGGTATACGAGGAGGCGCAAAAGCTCGATCTGCCGATCTGCATCCATACCGCGGCCGGCTGCCCGGCTTGGACGAGCGTGTTCACCATCGAGCGCAACTCCAGCTTCCCGCACATCCGGCTGCTGCCGCTGATCGCCTTTCGGGACCTGGTCCAGAACCGCATCCCCGAGCAGTTCCCCAAACTGCGCTGGGGCTTCATCGAGGCCGGCGCCTCATGGGTGCCGTACGTCTTCCACAACCTGCAGCGGCAGCTCAAGGACGATCCCAGCCGCTATGGCCCGCAATTGATGGAAGACTACAACTTCTTCGTCGCCTGCGAGGTGGGCGAGGACGTTGGTTACCTGAGCCGGTTCATCGGCGAGGACCACATCATCATCGGCTCCGATTACGGCCACACCGATCCCTCCACCGAGCCCGAGCTGGTGGCCAGCCTCAAAGGCCGTGAGGAGCTGAGCCCGGCAGCGGTCGATAAGATCCTGGACGCGAACCCGCGCGCGTTGTACGGTTTGTAAATCATGAGCGCGCCTGCAAGCTTCCGCCTGTTCGTCGATTCCCTCCGTGAGCTGTGGTCCGAAGGCCTGCCACCTGAGGAGCACTGGTCCAAAGTGGCCGAGCTGATGGGGCCGCTGCTGGCCGACCACGAGGTCAAGTCACGCTCGCAAAGCTGGCCGGTGACCGATGCCACCAACCTGCTGTTCTACGAGGATCCCGACCATGGCTTCGTGGTGAACGCCGTGGTCCGCGACCCGCACCGCCTAGGCGCGGTCCACGATCACGCCCATACCTGGACCGCCTACGGCGAGCTGGTTGGCGGCGAGAGCATCGCCCGCTACGAGCGCGTGGACGACGGCGCGAACCCGGGCTATGCCGAGCTGCGCCCGACAGGCGTCATCGATGCCAAACCCGGCGTGGTGGACGTCGTCCCGCCCTGGCTGGCCCACTCCGAATCGAGCCGCGATGAGCGCGCCGTGGCGATCATCATTCGCAGCCAGAAGCTGGGCTCGTTCCAGCAGAACCACTTCGAGCCGGCCAGCAACAAGGTGACGCAGGGCGCCGGCCCGACGCCGGTCCCGTACGAGATCTAGACCTTAATCTCGCCCGGGAAAAGCTTCGAGGCGTACTCCCGGTTTACCTGCTGAATGATGGTGTTGTCGTAGAAGTCCTTTGCATTCGCAGTCTTGGCCTTGGGATCGGACAACGCATCGAGCACGACCTGGATGGCCACCGGGTCGATGGCCATGTTCTTGTTCCAAATACCTAGGCCGTCCTGGTAGTCGCCGTCAGCCAGCTTCGGATCGGTTAGCTGGTTGTACTTGATGTCCAGCTGCTTGGCGTAGGCAGGATCCTCGATCGCACGTTTAAGCCCATCCAGGTAGCCCTCAAAGTAGGCGACCACGGTATTTGGATTCTGCCGGTAGAAGTCGCTAGCCATGACGATGCCGGGACCGATAATCCTTAGCCCCTGCTTGTAGTAGTCGACGATCACCGGGTAGCCGCGGTCCTTCGCATCAAGCGTTTGCGGCGGGCTCAGGATCATTGCGTCTGAATTGCCGCTCAGGAATGTTGTCATAGCAGCCTGTGGGGTGGGGTGAAAGAGCAGCTTGATGTCCTTCTCCAAATCCATCCCGTGTTCCTTGGCCGTCTTGCGCATGGCAATCTCACCAAACGCGCCGGGTGAGGTCGTCGCCACGGATTTGCCTTTGAGCGCCTCGACCGTGGTAATGCCCTTCTGCCCGATCAACATCTGATTGTTCTTATCCACTGTCGCCGCGACGTACAGCACGTCGGCCCCAGCCAGCCTGGCGGCGATAGCGGTCGCTCCGCCCTGATAGATGTCGGCCTTGCCTGAGATGAGGGCTTGCGTGGCCGTGCTAGCGCTCAGCGTATTGATGGTCACATCGAGCCCATGCTTGGCGAAATAGCCGCCGTCATTGGCAACCCGCAGCACCATATAGCCCGACCCTGCCGGTGCTGCGATGCCGACTTCCAGCTTCGCCTTCTCGAGCTGCGTGGTAGAGGCGCTCGGCGCGGGCTTGGCCGACCCAGCAGCGATAGAGCGGATATCCTGCCCGCTAGCGGACGGCGAGGCGGGCGCCCCCGTCGCGCCGCACGAGGCCAACGCCAAGCTGGCAGTGAGCGCCAGGTACATGGCCTTCATCGCTTGACCGCGAAGAAGATGGCTCGCCGCTTCTCCCGCTGGATGTGCTGCACGCTCTCGAAGCCCGTGCTGCGCAGCATGTCAAGGTGCTCGTCCACGCTGGCCGCGGTTCGATTGTGGACGTTGCCCGGATCCGTGAGCTCGCGTTCCAGGTCGCGGTGGATGTCCCAGTTGATGAACACGCCGCCGGGCGCCAGCCGCTCGTACACGTGCTGGAACACGGCCAGCTTGCGATCGTTGGGCAGGTGGTGGATGGCGCGCGCCGATACCACCGCGCCGAACGGGCCGGCCAGCTCCGCGGGCCAAACGTCGCCGTTCATGTCGAGCGCCACGTAGCGGTAACGGCCGCTGAAGGGCGCCAGCCGCTCCCCGCCGGCTTGCATCATGGGCGCCGACATGTCGGCCAGGACGCCGCGAGCCTTGGGGAAGCGCTCCATGAGCGAAGCTGATACCGCGCCGGCGCCCGCGCCGAGATCCAGGAACTCGAACGTCGCGCCGGCTGTGAACGGCAGCAGGTCCAGCATCTGCTGGTGGGCCGCCCGGAACTCAGCCTCGCGCTCGGGCTCTTTCTCCCGGTCGAGGTACTCGGTGACCTTTTCGGCGGACTGCCACTCGTAGCCGCCCACGACTCTTGGTTGCATAGCGCACCAGTATCACATGGGCGCCGGTCGCGATCACGTAGACTCCGCGCATCCATCTCCAGGAGTCGCAGCATGGTCGTTGTTCGGCGCACGTTCTACTGCAAACCCGGACATGCGGGGCGTGCCGTGGAACTGCCCATCCATGGCCATCCTGAGGCGCCTGCTCTTTTCCAGGAGCTCATGACGCACATAGATTCGGCCGAAGCAGACTTTTACATGCTGGAGCTCACGGGCTGACCTATGACCGGCCAGGTGATCGTGGTCGACGGCGGCGAGGTGTTCGATTAGACATCGAGGGCCAAACGCAGCCCGTTGTCGAGCTGAGCCAGCAGCTGCTGGGGGAGAACTCCGAGGCGTTCCTGGAGCTCGCTCCTATCCACCGTCACGATTTGGGAGACGTTAACGACAGAGTCGCGATCCAGTCCTGCAGTTCCTTCGTGAACGAGCACGTTGCCTGGTGCCCTGGCAAGCCGGACGTCGTAAGAGGCACGATCGTGACGGCTCGAATGGCAGAGCGATTGAACGAGTTGCTGGAAACGATCACCGCGGGACGCCGCCAAGCCGGAGCCGAGCCTCGGGCAGGCCCAAGATCCGCCCACCAGACCGCTCCTCTTACTGCCACATCTCGGCCGTAGCCCGCCATTGGACCTCGGCCCATGCTGGATCTAGGCTGGAGTCCTCGACTGCATACACCTCGTTCAGCTGAGCTGTAACCTCAGCCTCGCGGTCGGCCTCGAGCATCCGTTGAAGGGCCTCGGCATACAGCTGGCTGCGCGAGACGCCGAGCTTGCGTGCCTTCCGTTCCGCCGCCTCGAACAATGGGGTCGGAATCGAAACCGCAATCTTCACGCGGCCACTATAACCAGGTAATATCCCAGCCTCCAGGGCCTCAGCCCCAGGCTTTGCGGGCGGTGTCGACCACCAGCTCCAGCTTGCGCCGCTGCTCGTCGGGCGTGAGCGGGTTGCCGGGGATGCTCGAGGCGAAGCCGCACTGCGGGCTCAGCGCCAGGTTGTCCAGAGGGACGTACTTGGCGGCCTCCTCGATGCGCCGCAGGAGCTGGTCCTGCGCTTCCAGAGCGCCGCTCTTGGTGGTGATCAGGCCCAGCACGACCGTCTTGTCAGGCGGCATGAAGCGCAGCGGCTCAAAGCCGCCCGCGCGCTCGGTGTCGTATTCCAGCAGGAACGTGTCGTGCTGCAGCGCGCCGAACAGCTTCTCGGCGATGGG
>DATGVV010000599.1:0-7976 GCA_035299885.1 Chloroflexota bacterium
CGGCTCGAGCTTACGGCAGCGACTGCTTGATGGCCCTGACCGAGGTCGCAAAGCCGAGACGCACAGGCAGCGCGGCCGCGGCCGCGCTGATCGCCAGCGCTCTGGCTGCCGCGGGGCTGATCTCGCTGGTTGCGCTGGCCGATCCAGGAACGCGGGAGCAGGAGCTGTTCGTCGGTTTGCTGCTGGTGCTGGCGGCGGGGCTCGCCTGCAGCGCCCTGCTGGTGTTATCGCCTCGCAGCGACTCGCCGCTGGCCGATATGCTCCGTGCGTTGCGGCGCGGGCTGCTGTTCGGGCTGGCCTGCAGCGGCGCCGTCGTGCTGCAGCTGAACGGCGCGTTCACGGCGCCCAACCTGGCGTTCCTGCTGCTGATGCTGCTCATCTTCGAGATGGTCTTTCTGGCTCGCCGGCAAAACCCCGCCTAGAGTTATCCACATGAACAAGCAGCGCCTGCTCGGCCTGCTGGACGGGTTCAGCGGCAAGAAGCTGCTGGTCCTGGGCGACATGGTGGCCGACGAGTACTGGTTCGGCGAGCCAACCGGCCGCCTCTCGCGTGAGGCGCCGATTCCGATTTTGCGCGAGCGCTCGCGGCAGACGCGGCCCGGCGGCGCCACAAACCCGGGCTATAACGCCCGCGCCCTGGGAGCCGACGTGTGCCTGGCCGGCGTCGTTGGCGACGACGCATCCGGCCGGGATCTGGCCAGCATCCTGTCCGCCGAGGGTGTGGACGTCTCGGGGCTGGTGGTCGACCCCCGCCGGCCCACCTATACCAAGATCCGGGTGGTGGCCGGCAGCACGCAAGAGATGCCGCAGCAGGTCGCCCGAATCGACCGCTTCGACGACGGCGAGCTCGACCCAGAGGTGACGCGCCAGGTCGTCGACCATGCTTGCAAGCTCATCCCAGACGTGGACGCGCTGCTCATCTCGGACTATGAGAACGGGGTTATCAGCCAGCAGATCGTCGACGCCTGCCTGCCAGCCGCGATATCGCACCAGAAACTGGTCTGCGTGGATTCCCACGGGGACCTATTCCGGTTCAAGGGCGCGACCGTGGCAACGCCCAACCAGCCCGAGGCGGAAGCGACGCTGCGGCGGACGTTCCGCAGCCTGGCCGAGCTGGAACAGGGTGGTCAGGAGCTGGTACGAGGCCTCAACGCGAAGGGCGTGCTCATCACGCGAGGCAGCGAAGGCATGTCGGTGTTTGAGGCCGGCGGGGCCGTCCACCACCTGGCCGCCTCCAATCTGGCGGAGGTCCGCGATGTCACCGGCGCCGGCGACACTGTGGCCGCGACCTTCGCTCTGGCGCTGCTGGCCGGCGCCAGCATGCTCGAAGCCGCCCAGCTCGGCAACGTCGCCGCCGGCCTGGTGGTGCGCAAAGTCGGCGCGGCCACCACAACCCGCGATGAGCTGGCCCACGTACTAGACCAGTCGGTAGACTAGTCTACATGCGTACCGTCGGCTCCTACGAAGCCAAGACCCACCTGCCGCGGCTCCTCGACGAGGTGGCCAAGGGGGAGACCATCACAATTACCAAGAACGGCAAGCCGGTAGCACTTCTGATCCCAGCGGAAGAGGTCGAACGCGAACGGCGGCGCCAGGCCGTCGAGTCCATGCTCCGGTTCAAGAAGGATCACCCTCACATTCGGCTGCCCGAAGGCATGACCATCAAAGACATGATCAAGGAAGGTCGCCGATTCTAAGCCGGGCGCCGGCCGTCTTCGTGCTGGACGCGTCGGTAACTATGGCCTGGGCTATTCCGGACGAGCGGAGTGAATACGCGGAGCGCGTCCTGCGTTTTCTCGGCACCTCGGCGGCGGCCGTTCCGCAGGTCTGGCGCTTCGAGGTGGCGAACACGCTGCTGGTAAGCGAACGTCGCGCCCGCATGACCGAGGACGACACCGCCGACTTCCTCGAGGGCTTGCGACTGCTGCCAATCTCAATAGAGACCATGGAATCAGCATTGGAGCGTCTCGTAGTCCTGGGACGTGCCCACCGTACGTCGGGTTACGACGCCGCTTATCTCGACCTGGCCTTTCGTCGTGAGTTGCCGCTTGCTACGACCGACGAACTGATGCGCAACGCTGCTGAGCACATGGGGATCGGGTTCTTTGACCCTTCCTGAAGCCACGGACTTTGTCCGCGGGGCGAAGGCGGCGGGCAAGCGCGTGGTGTTCACCAACGGCGTGTTCGATCTGCTGCACGTGGGACATGTGCGCTACCTGGAGGAGGCGCGTGGGCTGGGGGACGTGCTGATCGTGGGGCTGAACAGCGACGCCTCCACGCGCGCAATTAAAGACGAAGGGCGTCCGCTGGTGCCGCAGGACGAGCGCGCGGAGCTGCTGCTGGCGCTGCGTTACGTGGACGCGGTGGTGATCTTCGACGAGACCACCGCCGACGCCGTCCTCGAGGCGCTGAAGCCGGACGTGTACGTCAAGGGCGGCGATTACGCCCAGCAAGGGCCGCCCGAGGCGCCCACCGTGCGCCGCTATGGAGGCCAGGTGCACACCCTGCAGCTGGTGCAAGGCCGCTCCAGCACCGACCTGATCGAGACTATTCGGCAGCGGTTTTGTCGGTAGAACTGGGGAGCCCTCTCCCTAGCCCTCTCCCAACAGGAGAGGGAAGAAAGCACACCACCGTGGCCAAGGCAGCGGGGCTGATCATGGCCGGGCAGGTCGCCAGCCGCCTGCTGGGCTTCGCTCGCGACGCTGTTACGGCGGCGCTGTTCGGGCAAACCGGCGCCACGGACGCTTTCTTCGCGGCACAGACCGTGTCGCAGACCGTTTACGACCTGCTGGTGGGGACGACCATCACCGCCGCGCTCATTCCCATCTTCTCCGAGCATGCCGACGAGGACGATTTGGGCGAGCTGTGGCGCATCGCCAGCGTGGTCATCACACTAGGCGCGCTGCTGCTGTCGGGGTTGGCCGCGCTGATGGTCGTGTTCGCGCCGCAGGTCATGGGCGTGACCGTGCAGTTCAAGGACACGACCAACCAACAACTGGCCATCGATCTGGCCCGCATGGTCATGCCGTCGCTGGTGTTTCTGGGCCTGAGCGGCATCCTGCAGTCGCTGCTGTATTCGATGCGCAACTTCCTGTACTCGGCCTTCTGCGTGGCGGCCTTCAACGGGGCAGTGGTGGCCAGCGCAATCCTGTTCCACGCCCAGCTGGGCGTCGCCTCGCTGACCGCGGGCATGGTGGCCGGCTCGCTGATCATGGTGCTGCTGCAGCTGCCGCCATTGATTCAAACACGCATGCGCTTCCGGCCATCGCTCGATTTGAACCATCCCGAGATCCGGCGCATCGGCAAGCTGTATCTGCCCGTGGCCGCCGGCATGGTGGTGACCATTGCCGGCATCATCGTCGACCGCCATCTGGCCTCGCTGACGGGCGCCGGCAACCTGTCGGCGATGCAGTACGCCACCAAGATCGTGCAGTTGCCGCTGGGGCTGATCTCGACCGCTTTGGGCGTCGCCATCTTACCCACGCTGTCGCGGCACGCCCTCGAGCCAGGCCTGGAGCAGTACAAGGCGGTACTCAGCCGCGGCCTCAAGTTCGTGCTGGCGCTCATCCTGCCGATGACTGTTGGCGTGCTGGTCCTCAACCACCAGATCCTGGGCGTCGTCTACCAGCACGGCCAGTACACCGCGGCGGATCGCCAGGTCACAGCCCTGGCGCTGTACCTGTATGCGCCGGAATTGCCGTTCGCGGCCATCGACTACCTGTTGATCGCGGCCTTCTACGCGCTCAAAAACACGCTCGTGCCGGCGGCCATCGGCGTGGTTGGCGTGGGCATCTACCTGGCGGTGGCGCTGCCGCTGGTCGGGGCGCTTGGCTTCCCGGCGCTGGTCATCGCCAACACGCTCAAGGACTCGCTGCACGGCATCATCCTGTTGGTCCTCTTATGGCGCCTGCTTGGCGGGCTGCAGGGCTATACTCTGCCCGAATCCGCCCTCAAAATGCTGCTCGCCGGCGCGGCTATGGCGGTGGTGGCCCTCGGCTGTGCCAGCGCCGTCGGCGCGGTAACCAGCCTGAGCACGTTCTCGGGCCAGGTGGCGCAGCTGGCGATTGCCGGCGGCGCCGGGCTGGCGGCTTACGTCGGCGCGGCGGCTGCGCTGAAGGTGGACGAAGTGCACATGGTCTGGAATGTAATCGCGGCCCGAGTGAGGGCGGAGGGAACATGAGCGCCGACGCGGCGGTCGCGACGCCCGCTGCCCGGCGCCAAATGGGGCTACTGGCAGCCCTGCTGGCCAGCGCCAGACCGAGGCATTGGACCAAGAACGTGATCCTGTTCGGTCCGCTGGTGTTCGCCTATAAGCTGCTGGCGCCGGAGCTGCTGGTCCGCGCCATGAGCGCGTTCGTGGCGTTCTGCCTCGTATCCAGCGCGACGTATGTCTTGAACGACCTGTTCGACGTCGACAGCGACCGGCAGCACCCGCTGAAGCGCGATCGACCGCTGGCTCGAGGAGACGTCAGCAGTGGGCAAGCCGCCGGCCTGGCGGCCGTTCTGACCGTTGGCGGCCTGGCGTTGGCATTCGCGGTCAACCTGGAGGTCGGATTAGCAGCCGCCGGCTACATAGCGCTGATGCTGGCCTACTCCAGCGTGCTCAAGCACGCAGTCATTCTGGACGTGTTCGCAATCGCCGCCGGCTTCATCCTCAGGGCGGTGGCCGGCGCCCTGGCCATCCACGTCATCATCTCGCCCTGGCTGTACGTCTGCACGCTGCTGCTGGCGCTGTTCCTGGGCTTCAGCAAGCGCTACAACGAGTTGCTGGTGCTGCAGGACACGGCCGCCAACCACCGCCGCAGCCTGGCCGACTACACGCCGGCCATGCTGGAGCAGCTGACCTCGATCGTGGTGGCCTCGACCATCATGGCCTACTCGCTGTACACCTTCTCGGCCGAGTCGCTGCCGGCCAACCACAGCATGATGCTGACTATTCCGTTCGTGCTGTACGGCATCTTCCGCTACTACTACCTGGTGCACCGGCGGAACCTCGGCGGCGCGCCCGAGCTGGTCCTGCTGCGCGATATTCCCCTGATGGCGGATATCGCGCTGTGGGGCCTGACGTCCGTGGCAGTGTTATACGTCGGAGGACGATGACGACGAAAGCAAAGGTGGCGCTACTGCGCACCAGCCCCGAGACCGCGCTGCAGGACTACCAGCGGCTGTACGAGCTGGCCGGCGTGCGCGAGGCGCTCGATCCCAACGCCGAGACCATCCTGAAGGACAACATCTCCTGGCACTTCCCCTTTCCCAGCGCCAACACCACGCCCTGGCAGCTCGAGGGCTCGATCCTGGCCCTGCAGGAGGCCGGCTTCGGCGGCATCAGCTGCGTCCAGAACAAGACCGTCGTCACCAACGCCTTCAAGGGCACCGACCTGAACGGCTACTACCCCATCTGCCGCGCCTACGGGGTGCCTGTGCTTTTCAACTTCCGCGACGAGGACATGCGCTGGATCCGCTACGAGCCCAAGGCGCACATGAACGTGCTCGATCGCATTTACCCCGAGGGTATTTACATCCCGGATTACTTCCAGGGCCGGAACGTCGTTCACCTGCCGACAGTCAAGACGCACATCTACACCACAACCACAGGCGCCATGAAGAACGCCTTCGGCGGGCTGCTGAACCACCACCGCCACTACACGCACTCCTGGATCCACGAGACGCTGGTGGATCTGCTGGCGATTCAGAAGGAGATCCACGCCGGCATCTTCGCGGCCATGGATGGCACCACGGCTGGCGACGGCGCCGGCCCGCGGATCATGGAGCCCCAGGTCAAGAACGTGATCCTCGCCTCGGCCGACCAGGTGGCAATCGACGCGGTGGCGGCGAAGCTGATGGGCTTTGACCCACTCTCGATCCAGTACATCGCCCTCGCCACCGAGCAGGGGCTGGGCTGTGGCGATCCGCGCGAGATCGAGCTCGTCGGAGACGACGTCTCGGGCGAGAACTGGGGCTTCCACGTGGGCAAGTCGTTCCACGCCATGCTCGGCAGGCTGGCCTGGTTCTCGCCGCTCAAGGTGCTCCAGAACGTCATCTTCCACAACCCCATCGGCGAGAACAGCACCGCGCTGGTGAGCGAGATCTACCACGACTACTACCGCTGGAACCTGCGCGAGCGGCGCGTGTTCGAGCGTTGGCAAGCCGAAACGCCCTGGGGCGAGCTGTTCCAGCGCTACAAACGAGAAGGCTGCCTCGGCAAACCAGCTGAAGCAGTAGCGTAGGGCCGCCGTATGTCATCCTGAGGCCGCAGGCCGAAGGACCTTCCGCCGCGGTGGCCGACGAGAAGATTCTTCGCCTGCGGCTCAGAATGACATGCTGACTATCCAAGGAACCGACGGCGCTGCGCGGGCGGGGGTGCTGCACACGGCGCATGGCGAGGTGGAGACGCCGGTGTTCATGCCGGTGGGCACCTACGGAGCGGTGCGGACTGTGTCGCCGGACGAGGTGCGCGAGCTCGGCGCCAGGATCATCCTGGGCAACACCTACCATCTGCTGCTGAGGCCTGGGCCGGAGCTGATCGCGCGCGGCGGCGGGCTGCACCGCTTCATGAGCTGGCCGGGCGCCATCCTGACCGACAGCGGCGGCTACCAGGTGTTCAGCCTGGCCAAGTTCCGGCGCGTGGGCGACGACGCGGTGTCCTTCCGATCGCACATCGACGGCGCGGAGATCGTGCTGACGCCCGAACGCGCAGTCGAGATCCAGGAAGCGCTCGGCTCCGACATCGCCATGTGCTTCGACGAGTGCCCGGCGCATGACGTCGATCGCGACTACGCCCAGGCGGCCACCGAGCGCACCCACCGTTGGGCCAAGCGCTGCAAGGATGCGCGGCGCCGCGAGGATCAGGCGCTGTTCGGCATCTGTCAGGGAGGACTTTTCCCGGACATGCGGCGAGCCAGCGCCGAGACGCTGGCCGAGCTCGATTTCCCGGGCTACGGCATCGGCGGCCTGAGCATCGGCGAGGAGAAGGGCCGCACGTATGAGCTGCTGGAGCACTCCCTGGCCGGCTTGCCCGCGGACAAGCCGCGCTACCTCATGGGCGTCGGCTCACCCGAGGACCTCGTCGAGGCCGTGGCGCGCGGCGCGGACATGTTCGACTGCGTGCTGGCCACGCGCATCGCCCGTAACGGGGCGCTGTTCACGTCCAGCGGCCGGCTCAACGTCAAGAACGCCGCTCATCGCGAAAACGACGGCCCCATCGAGGACGGCTGCGACTGCTACACCTGCGGCACCTTCTCGCTGGCCTACATGCACCATCTGTATCGCGTCGAGGAGATGCTCGGACTGCGCCTCGCGACCATCCACAACTTGCGCTTCCTGGCGCGCTTGATGGCCAGCGTGCGGCACTCCATCCTCAGCGGCACGTTGGAGACCTTTCGCCGTGACTTCCTAGGCGGCTACCGGCTGACCGACCAGGTGGTGCGCCAGGCGCAAAAGGCCAAGTGGCTGCAGCATATGACGAAAGACACTACCGGGCCGATCGCGAACGACTCAAAATAGCCTCTGTCATCACCACAGGAGGCGTATGTTGAAACAGTTTGGTGACCTCGAGTACTACTCGATCTACGAATTCGTAGCCGACTACAAAGAAGGCTATCTCTCCCGGCGCGACATGATGCGCCGCGTGCTGCACATCGCGGGCGGCGTGGCGTCCGCGGCGTCCGTCCTAGCGCTGCTTGGGTGTGGCGGCCAGGCGGCGCCAGCCAGCGCGCCAGCGGCAAGCTCAGCTGCCCCGAAGCCGGCCAGCGCGGCCCCAGCTTCCGTTTCGGCGGTCGGGAGCACGGCGGTTTCGGCGTCGGCTAAGCCCGCCGCCTCGCCGGCGGCATCGGGATCAGCCGGGGCCAAGCCCGCCGCATCCGGTTCGGCTGCGGCAAGTGCGGCGCCCGTTGCGAAGAGCCCGCTGAGCGTAGCCGCGAACGACCCGGCGATTGATGGCAAAGATGTGACATTCCAGGGCAATGGCGCGACCATCA
>DATGVV010000600.1:0-1848 GCA_035299885.1 Chloroflexota bacterium
TCGACGACCGAGAACAACCTCTCCGAGAGTGCCACGTTAGGGCCGGTGTGTCGATTTGGTTCTGGCCTGTTCGACGTATGAGTGACGAGTGCTAACGCCATTGACAGGAGGCAGACATGAGGCTGGTCGCAACGGAGTACCTATCGCTCGACGGAGTCTTCGAGGAGCCGGGCCGGTGGAGTTACCGGTGGTGCCCTCGAAGCCGATCACCTCGCCCTGCCGGACCGTGTCGCCGGCCTTCACCTTGTAGCCGAGCAGGTGTCCATACAGCGAGAAGAAGTTGTTGCGGTGGGCGACGATCACGTATTTGCCGTAGCCGACCAGCTGGCCGAAGAGCACGCTGGCGTCGGCCGCCACCACTGTCCCGTCATCCGCCGCCAGGATGGGCACGCCCTGGGTGAAGGCGATGTCGATGCCCGTGTGGAAGTGGCGATAGCCAAAACCCGGCGGCTCGAAGGGATAGGAGCAAGGACCGAAGGGCAGGCTGATCGAGCCTTGCTGCTGCGGCCAGATGAGCGGGTACTTGGTAGAGTGGGTGGCGCTCTGGTTGGGAAGCGACAGCATGTTGTGCGCCATCCAGAACTGGGCCTGCTGCCAGGCGGCCTGCTCCGCCTCCGCGATCAGCTGGTCCTGCCGCGCAATCTCCATGTCGGCGATCCGCTGGGCCAGCTCGGCCGACTGGCCGTTGATGGCGACCAGCTCCCACTTCACCTGCCGAATGCTCCCTTGCAGCCTGAGCTGCAGGTCTTTCTCCTTTTTCTGCTGATCCAGGAGGGCCTGCTTCTGGGTCACCAGGTCCGCCCGGCGGGCGTCGGCCTCCGCCTTCTTGTCCTTGGCCACCGCCTCCTCGACCCGCAGCTCGCGCTCGGTGCGGGTGATGCGGTCCATCAGCTGCTTGCTCAGGAAGTTCACGCGTTCGATGGTGGTGGCCCGGCTCAGGAACGCCTGGAAGTTGGGCGCGCCCAGCAGCATGGGCAACGGGTCGGCCTGGCTCTTGTAGGTGACCCGCATGAACTGGCCGTAGTCGGCCTTGGCCCGGGCCAGCTCCAGGCGGGTGGCGGCGATGTGCGCCTGCAGGGCCGTGATCTGGCTCTCCAGGTCCGCGATCAGCCGCTCCGTTTCCGCGATCTGCTGGAGCGTGGTGTTGATCTGGTCCTGGGTCTCCTGCAGCTGCTGCTGCATCGCGATTTCCTGGGCCTCCGCCCGCTGGAGGTTGTCGGTCAGACTGCCCTTCAGGTGGTTAATGATGTCGAGCCGGGCGCGCGCGTCGTCCACTTCGTCCGCCAGGACACCGGTAGGACTCCCGACGAGGAGGACTGCAGCCGTGCTTGCGATCAGCAAGGCACGGCCCAGCATCCCCCCTGAATGCATCGCACAGGGATAACGGCCGACCCTTCCCAAACCGGGCGCAGGGCGGGTGACGAAGGCCCGACGGGCGGGTAACAGCGAGCTTGGGAGGCCGCCGGCCTCTGGCTATAATTGGGAACTCGTGCGGGAGTAGCTCAGTTGGTAGAGCGCAACGTTGCCAACGTTGAGGTCGCGAGTTCGAGACTCGTCTCCCGCTGATTTTCCGCTTGAGTTCTGGTGGCTACCACCCGTTCGAAGAACGGCTTCCAGCTGGGTCTTGGCACGGCCACTAAGTTCACCTGACCATTGGCCAAGGTGTTGGCCTCGATCCCCGTGAAGATGCCGGCGACCATCCGGGCTCGCTGGCTGCTATCTGCCAGATCGCACACCTGGATGAGATCGAGGATCTGGCGGTCGCACCACTCGAGGTCGTCGTCCTGCTTGTGGACGTCGGCCTGTTCCCGAAGCCTCTGCTCTTCCTCGCGGATGCTGGCTCGCTTA
>DATGVV010000601.1:0-6695 GCA_035299885.1 Chloroflexota bacterium
ATCCTGCAGCGCTGGCAGCAGCGCAACGGCAACTTCGCGATCCTGGTTCGAACAAATCTGTGGGTGGACTTTGGATCAATCGTGGCCTACGTCGTGTTCTTCGGGGCCGCTTGTTTGCTGGCGGGCCACGCGCTGGAGACGCACCACTGGTGGTCGATCGGGGCGGGAGTCCCGTTCGTCTGGACTGCCCTGGCCGCTGGGCTGGCCGATGGCCTCGAAAACCACTTCCTGCTGCGACTCCTTCCGCCAAAGCCCGCCGCTGGGCCCTGGCCATGGCCGGCGCTAGCGACGTATGCCGCGAGTTTCAAGTTCCAGTGGTTGGGCGTCGTCGCGCTCTACTGCCTGTACGGCTTGACGACCGCGGTCATGGGGTAGGCGAGGCTTACAGCCCGAGGATGCGGCTGACGTTGCCGGAGCTGATCTTCGCGACGACTTCAGGCTTGAGGGACTGGCACATCACCTTGTAGTCCTCGACGAATTTCTTGAAGCCGAGGGCTGGATAGTCTGTGCCGAACAGGACCTTATCCTGCAGGACGGTGTTGGCCAGCTTCAGGTAGCGCTCCGGCACTTGACGCGGGCCGTAGCCGGAGATGTCGAAGTAGACGTTGGGATGGCGCCAGGCGACGGCGATGTTCTCCTCCCACCAGGGCTGGCCCCAATGGGTCATGATGATGACCAGGTCACGAAAGTCGCAGGCGACGTCGTCGATCGTCTCCGGGCGGGCATACTTGATCTTGCTGAAGCCCCACCAGGTGGTGCCCGTATGGATCAACACCGGCAGGTTGTATTCGACGCAAGCTTCCCAAATGGGATACAGGTTGGCGTCGTTCGGGTAGAAGGCTTGGGCCGGCGGATGGAACTTGAGGCCGCGCAGGCCCAGCTCCTCCACGCAGCGCTTGATCTCCCGGACGGCGGCGAAGTTGTCGTGGACATTGACGCTGCCGAAGCCAACGAGCCTATCCGGCTGCTGGCGGACCCAGGCGGCGATCTCGTCGTTGTTGCGCTTGACGTCGAGCTGCGGCGTGGGTATGGGCAGCAGCACGCCTTTGTCGATGCCGGCCTCCGCCATCTCGGCGACGGTCTGCTCGATGCGCCGCACGGGCGCGCTGTCACGGCCGAAGCGCTGCATGGCGACGAGGGGCGCCTCGCCCGCCTCGCGCAATTCGTCCTCCGAGAACATGTGGACGTGGCAGTCGATCAGCATATGCCACCAGGGTACAGCGCGGATGGGCTATGATGCTCGACCATGAGGACGCTTGTTTGCTGTTTGACACTGTGCTTGTTCTCGGCCGGATGCGGCGGTGCCGCTGCCCCGGCCAGCGCTCCGCCAGCTAGCAGCGCTATTGCTAAGCCCGCCGCCTCGAACGCGGCCGCATCGGCGCCAGCCGTGACGACCAAATTCACAGTTCCTTATACGGCCTACAGCGGCGCCTTTACCGCGCTGTGGGTGGCAGCCGATGAGAATTTCTTCGCGAAGCAGGGATTCGACGTCAGCGTGCAATACATGGACGCCAATGTAGCCGCCTCGGCGCTGCTGTCGGGCGAAATCCCGTTCTCGTCCACGCCAGCCATCGTCAACACCATCTTGTCAGGCGGCGACGCGGCCATCGTGGCCAAGCTGGTGTCTTACCCCAACTTCTCGCTCTACGCCACCAAAGACATTCAGCGAGTGGAGGATGTCAAAGGCAAGGTCCTGGCCGACACGCAGCGCGGCACCGCCCCGGACAATGCCGTGCGCGACCTGCTGGCCAAGCACGGCTTAAAGGAAGGCGACCTCCAGTTCGCCTACTTCCCCAATCCCACGGCGGCTTTGGCGGCAATGGTAGCGGGGCAGGCATCGGTGGGCATCCTGCCCGCGCCGGCAACCGTGCAAGCGAGGAACCAAGGCTTCCACGAGATCACCGACACCGTAAAAGAGAGCGTGCCGGGGCTGGCTGCCGCGGTGAGCACCAAGAAGGCCCGGCTCAAGGACAATCCGGCGAGCGTCCGCGCCTACTTGACGGCGCTGAAAGAAGCGACCGCGTTCGCGAAGGCCAACCCGGCTAGGACCAAGGCCATCATCGGCAAGTACGCCAAGACCGAGGTGCCCGCGGAGATGGACGAGACCTATACGGCGTATGAGCCGACTTGGGTTCTCGGCCCCGTCCGTGTGGACGATGTGGCCGCGGCCCTGCGCTACTCGTCAGATCCCAAGGCGGCCTCGGCCAAGCCGGAGACGTTCTTCGACAACTCGATCGTGGAGTCGCTGCAGTAGGTAGGCTTGCTGCATGGTCACTGAAACAGACACCCTGCGGCGGCAGGAGCGGCTTTTGACGGAGGCGCTGGCAAGCGGACTCGCGGGCGAGCAGCGGCGAGTGCAGACTGCACTGCTGCGGCAGACACGCGGCGAACTAGCGGACGCCGCGCGCGCCTTGCGAGCCGCGGAGGCCGGGTGGGAGCCAATCGAGCCATCCACCGAATGGCACTGGGGCTATGTGGAGGATCCGCGCTTCCTGGGCGGCCGGACGCAGCTGATATCGGCCTTCATCGCCCTGCCGCTAGCCGGGGCCGGCGGAGCGTTCCTTGCGCTGCGCTGGGAGCTCTTGGCGGCGGCGGCCACGGCGGCGGTACTGCTACTGGGCCTGCAGGTCGCCATTCACGAGGCCATCGGCCGCCTAGCCGAGGAGCGCGACGAGCGGCGGCTCCTCGATAGCGAGGAGCTTCGCATCTTCAACGCGCCCATGCCGGCGCACGCAGCAGTGGCCTATCGCCGGGCGCAGGACTCAGGATTATTCGACACATTCGCAGTGCACAGCCCGAGAGCCGAGGACTTCCGGGCCGTGTCCGCTGCCGAGGCGCCCAGCTTGGGGCTGCTCGATCCGGTGCTGGCCGGCCGCATCGGCCGGCACAGCTTCCTGATCGCCCAGTGGGACCTGGCGAAGGACCTAGCGGAGGTCTGAGGGGAAGTACTTGCCCGGCACCGGGATCACCGGCACCTGCTTGTTATCCGGTGAGTCCCCTGGGATAGGACTACCATCGGGTTTCGTTCGTTCGCGAGGGGTGCCCGGGATCTGCGCGCCGATGCGGAACAGCACCAGGTTCTCATCGCCACTGCTCTCGAAGCGATAGAAGCCACCCTTGGGCAACAGGATGCCCTGATACTTGCCAACTACCTGCCTGGTCTCTTCCACGCCGGTGTAGAAGGTCGCCTCACCGGTCAGCACCAGGAAGATGTGATCCTCGTAATCGTGGGCGTGCAGCCCGTTTTCGCCGCCCTCGGCATAGACCTTGATGTGCGCATGCAACAGGTCGGTCTTGGCCAGCAGGTCCATTGTGCGGCCCTGGGCCAGCAGCTGCGCCTTGAGATCGAAGATGGTTGGCTCGGTTTCAGTCTTTATTGCAATCGCCATGGCGCAAATCCTACACGTTCGCGCAATAACGCCCACCATTCGGCTGCTCGGGCGGGGTCGGCGGCAGGATCGATCACGCAGCGGCAGGAGCGCGTGTAGGAGCCAATGGTCTGCAGATCGGTGCGGCCGGAGCGCCAGTCCCAGGCGGCGCCGTCACGATCCCGGAACAGCAGCTCGGCTTCCTCACGGCCGACGATGAGGGCGCGCTCGAATAGCCCTGAGCCAGGCCCGCCGCCGAACACCCAGAAGCCATCCCAGTAGGCCGCATCGGCCAGGCCGCGGCGGACGTGCGCGTTGGCGCCAAAGCGCGCGAGCGCCTGCTCGCCGGGATGCGCGCGCACGTTCGCCAGCACGTCCTCCATCAGCAGGCAGCCCACGAGCGCGAATACCGGTCCGCCGGAGCCCACCAGCCGGGCGATGAAGAACAGGGCGTCGCCTGGCCGGCAGGCTTTCAGCGCCGCCGCGCGAGGCGCCGATCCGCAGTTGTCGCCATAGGTGCAAGTCTCGAACTCGGGATCGTAGTGAGTGGCCCGCGGCCAGTACTTCTCCGCCACGGCGGCGCGCAGGTGTGGGCGATCGCCATAGCGGACTAAGCCAGGCAGGTCGCGCTCCTCCGGGATGGTGACCAGGGTGAAGACGCCGTCATCGCGCAGCGGACTGACCAGCCGGTGCTGAGCATTCACGCCTACATTGGCCAGGAAAATCCGCCCCACGCCGTTAGAATGCCTCACGAATGCTCCAGCTGTTCAACAGCCTCTCTGGCAGAAAGGAAGCATTCGTCCCCAGCAGCTCGCCGGTGACGATGTACGTGTGCGGCGTCACACCCTATGACACCACGCACGCGGGCCACGCCTTCACGTATGTGGCGTTCGACGTGCTGCACCGCTACCTGCGCTTCCTGGGCCATTCAGTGCGCTACGTATCCAACATCACCGACGTGGACGACAGCATCCTGGAGCGCGCCCGCCAGCGCAAGATGGACTACCGTCAGCTTGGTCAGGAGCAAACGGCGCAGTTTCTCAAGGACATGAGCGACCTCAACGTGCTGGCGCCCGATGTGCGCCCCAAGGCCACGGACGAGGTGCCGCGGATGATCGAGATCGTGCAGCGGCTGCTGGACCGCGGCGCCGCCTACGCTGTGGCTGGCTGGGTGTACTACAGCATCAATGCATTCCCACAGTACGGCCAGCTCAGCAAGTTGGACCGCGAGGAGATGGCGCGGCTGTCGGCCCAGCGCGGCGGCGACCCGACCGACGCCCGCAAGCATGACCCACTCGACTTCGTGCTTTGGCAGCCATCGTTGCCGGACGAGCCACGCTGGCCGGCCCCGTGGGGCGCCGGCCGGCCGGGCTGGCACCTGGAGTGCACGGCCATGGCGCTGCACTACCTGGGCGAATCGATCGATGTGCACGGCGGCGGGAGCGACCTGATCTACCCGCACCACGAGAGCGAGATCGCCCAATCGGAGCTGTACACCGGGAAGAAGCCGTTCGCCCGCTTCTGGCTGCACACCGGCATGGTGCGCCTCAACGGGGAGAAGATGAGCAAATCGCTGGGCAACCTCGTGCTTGCACGCGACCTGTTGCGGGACTACAGCGCCTCCGCGGTGCGGCTGTACCTGCTGAGCTACCACTATCGCCAAGGTTGGGATTTCGAGCAGCGGGCCCTAGCGCCCTGCGAGGAGCTAGCCGGCCGCATCGCGCGCGCCAGCGCCGCGGGCGTCGGCGCGCTGTCCGGCGAGGATCCGTTCTTCGGCGCGCTGGACGACGATCTCGATACGCCCGCGGCGCTGCGCCACCTCAAGCAGCGGCTCGAGCAGGCCGAAGCCGGGGATGCTGGCGCGGCCGCGGCGCTCGGCACCTACCAAGAGATCCTCGGCCTTTAGTCCCTCTCCCACGGGCGGTGGGAGAGGGACGTGAGGGCACCCTAGCCCATGGCCACATTCTTGCTTGTCCTCGACCGCTATGGACGATCCCGAACGCACCCGCGTATGGCGCCGGCCCCCTGCCGGCAACAACACCATCCAGCGTACTGACGAGCCGGCCGGAGGCCGCCTGAGCGAGCCGGTGCGCACGGGCGACACGATTGCGAACGTCAACCTGCCCACCCCCACGCCCTACGTGCCGCCACCGGCCCCCACGGTCACCCAGCTGGCGGTCTGGCGAGCTCAGCGCATCATTTACTACGTCTTCGGCGTGGTTGAGGCGTTTATTGCCATCCGCTTCATCCTGCGGATGCTGAACGCCAACCCGGCCAGCGCTTTCACGCAGATCGTCTACAACATCAGCTGGGTGTTCGTCTTCCCATTCAACGGCGTGGTGCCGAGCACGGCCTCGGGCGGTTACGTGTTCGAGTGGTTCTCGCTGATCGCGATCATCGTCTACGCGTTGGTGAGCGTCGCCCTGGCCAGGCTGCTGGCGCTGCTACTCTGAGGCCGTAGACAGCTTCGCCCGCTGGGCGTGGCGCTCCAGGGCCAGCTCGATGAGCCGATTCACCAGCTTGGGCGCAGGCAGGCCGCTGGCTTCCCACAGCTTGGGGTACATCGAGATAGCGGTGAAGCCCGGGATGGTGTTCAGCTCGTTGAGGAACAGCTCGCCGGTGGCGCGGCTGAGCAGGAAATCGACCCGCGCCATGCCGCTGCAGTCGAGCGCCTGGAAGGCTTGGATCGCGGTCCGCCGGACCCGCTCGGTAATTACCTGGTCCAGCTGAGCGGGAATCAGCAGCTCGGAGCTGCCGTCGAGGTACTTAGCGGCGTAGTCGTAGAACTCGCGGCTGGGCACGATCTCGCCCGGGACTGACGCCTCCGGGTTGTCGTTGCCGAGGATCGAGCACTCGATCTCACGCGCCTCGGGGACTGCTCGCTCGACGACTATCTTGGTATCGAAGCGAGCGGCATTTTCGACTGCCGCAGCCAGCTCGCCGGCTTCGTGCACCTTGGAGACGCCGACGCTGGACCCCAGGTTGGCCGGCTTCACGAAGCACGGATAGCCGCAGACGGCCTCGATCTCCCGCTGCTTGGCCTCGGGCCACTCGCTTGAATGCAACCAGACGTAATCGACGATGGGCAGCCCCTGCTCCTTGAACACACGCTTGCACATGACCTTGTCCATGGCCAGGGCCGAGGCCAGCACGCCGCAGCCGACATAGGCCACACCGGCCATCTCCAGGAACCCTTGCAGGGTACCGTCCTCGCCGTACGGGCCGTGCAGGACGGGGAAGACGGCGTCGACGGGACCGCCAGCGACTTCGAGGGCCCGCGTGGGGTTATGGCCCTGGATGGGCTTGCCTGCGCTCAACAGCTTGTGC
>DATGVV010000602.1:0-1662 GCA_035299885.1 Chloroflexota bacterium
GCAGCTGTTCGACCCCGCCGGCCAGCGCGTCGCCCAGAAGGATGGGTCCCTCCTGTGGGGTGGAATGGCGGCATATGATTGGACTCGGGGGCTCGCTTATTACGACGGGTTTGCGCTTGACCTGCCAGCGTTGCTGCCCAAAGGTCTCTATGAGCTGCGGCTTTCCGTCTACGACGCTCAGCAGCGCCTCGCGGGTCAGCAGCGCACGATTGCACATTTTGCCAGCACGTCACCCGCGGTCGAGGTCCGGCCGCAGGCCACCACCGCTGCCGGCTGGAATGTCGAGCAAGTAGAGGTCGGCGTCGATACCGCTGGACGCCTGTTGGTAGCGCTCACGTCGAAAGCGACAGCCATCCCTGCGAAGGACTACACCTGGTTTGTTCACGCTCTGGACTCCAAAGGCGCGCTCGTCAGCCAGGATGATCGGCCGCCGCTGGTCCCGACGAGCGGCTGGCGACCTGGCGAGGAACACAAGGATTGGTTCTCTCTGCCCGCGCCATCAGCCCCCGGCGCGGAGCTCGAAATCGGCGCCTACGACGCTGCCGGCGGCCGCGTCGTGTTTCAGATCCCCAACGGCTCTCGGAACGATCGTCTGCTGGTTCCCATCGACCAACGACTGCTAACATCGCGCCCAAACAGCTGACCAGGAGGCACTTGATGCGCGGCAACCTCGGGGCCCTGGCTGTGGCGCTTACGCTCGCAGTTGCGGCTTGCGGCGGGACGGCCGCACCGCCCAGCAGCCCTAGCACTACCGCGCAGGCGGCCCCCAAGGCGAGCAGCGCACTGCAGGCGCTGATTGATGGCGCTCGTAAGGAGGGCACGCTCACCCTCACCTACGGCGAGGGCACGCTGGGCGGAGCGGACGGCGCGCAGAAGACGGTGGCCGCGCTCAACAAGGCCTATGGGCTGGACCTCAAGGCGCAGCACACGCCGGGGCCGTCCATGCCCGAGATGGTCGGCAAGGTGCTGCAGGAGTCGCAGAGCGGCCGCCCGGCATCGACGGACGTCCTGGTCGGCTATGCCGAGACGTTCCTGCCCGGCATTCAGAACGGGCTGTTCCAGCCGGGCGATTGGCAGGCCTGGGCGCCCAATATCAAGGATCCCCAGCTGGTGACCGCCAATGGCAGCGTGGTGGCCGTGCAAACGAGCATCGCCGGCATCACCATCAACACCAACAAGCTGAAGGCCGCAGCCGTGCCAAAGACCATGGAGGACCTGCTCAAGCCCGAGCTCAAGGGCCGCCTGGCCAGCACGCCGTACGGCGCGTACTTCGATTTCCTGGGTACGGACCAGCTGTGGGGCGAGGCCAAGACTACCGACTACCTGAACAAGTTCACCAAGCAGCTGACCGGGCTCATCCGCTGCAATGAGACGAACCGCGTGGCCTCAGGCGAGTTCGATGCCTTCGCCATCGCCTGCAGCCAGTCCGATACCCTGGTTGGCAAGAAAGCCGGCCAGCCGCTCGACTTCATCGTGCCGGCCGATGCGCCGCTGGCGCTGTACCTCTACACCGCTGTGCCCAAGAACGCTGCCCATCCTAATACCGCCAAGCTGTGGATCAACCAGCTGCTGTCGCGTGAGTCTCAGGACATTTTGTACGACGTGAACGCGGCCGATCTGCACATCCTGCCCGGTTCCAAAACGGCCAAGATGCTGCAGGAC
>DATGVV010000603.1:0-2103 GCA_035299885.1 Chloroflexota bacterium
CATCCAGTAGAACGGGAAGAGCGTCAGGGCGATCATGAGCAGGATCGGGATGTAGCTGCCCGCGAAGCTGCGCGCCAGCGTGCGCGTTCGAGGCGTCACCTCAGTCCTCCCGCCGCAGCGACAGCAGCGTGAGGAAAACGACCACGGCCAGCGCCGGGAACATGTACAGCGATATGGCGGCCCCGGCCCCGAGATCAGTGCTGGGTACGGCCACCTGGAAGGCGTAGGTCGCAAACAGGTGCGTGGAGTTAGCCGGACCACCACGGGTCAGGATGTAGACGATCTGGAAATCCGCCAAGGTCAGGATGATCGATAGCAGCATCACAATGCTGATGACGTGGCGCAGCAGCGGCAGCGTCACTGACCAGAAGCGTTGCCAGGGGCTGGCGCCATCGACAATGGCCGCCTCGTAAAGCTCCTGAGGGATGGTTTGCATGCCCGCCAGGAAGCTGATGCCGTAGAACGGTGTGCCGCGCCAGATGTTGACCAGCATGATGGCGATCATGGGCCACGTCGTCCGCAGCACGGTTGTATCGCCCGAGCGTATGGTCAGACGATCGGATAGCCAGATGGGCCCCTGGACGTGAAACACCTGAGCCAAGATCCAGTTCAGGACGCTGTACGTGGAGTCGAACATCCACAGCCAGGCCAGCGTGCTCAACACCGTTGGAATGATCCACGGCAGCAGGACAGCGGCGCGCACGAAGCGCTTCAGTGGGAAGGCCTTGTTCAACAGCACGGCCATGCCCATGCCCAGCACCAGCTTGAAGATGGTCGTCACGATGGTGTAGGAGAATGAATTGGCCACCGTCTGCCTGAAAATCGGGTCCTCCAGCAGGCTAACGAAATTTTCGAGGCCGATAAACGTCCCGGGGCGGCCGATCCTGGCGTTCGTCAGAGACACGTACACGCCGAAGAAAAACGGGTAGGCGACGAACAACAGCAGCAGCAGGGTGGCCGGGCCGAGCAGCACGTAGCCCAGCACGCGTTCCTGATCGAGCCAGCGGCTCAAACGCGGGCCGAGCCCCAGCTCGGGCTGCGGCCCGGGCAGCACAAGCTGCCCGGCTTTAACCGATTCCTGCAGTGCCAAGAAGGGCTATTTTACTTGTAGAAGCGCTTCAGCGCCGCCGTGGCAGCCTGAATCGACTCCTTCGCCGTGAATTCGCCTGAGCAGGCCTTGGCGAACAGGTCGATGATGATGTAATTCTCGGCCACCTGCGCCGACGCGGCGCTGGGCGGTCCCGGGAAGCCCGGCCAGCGACTGGAACCTTCGGTGATGGCTGTCAGGAACGGCTTGATCTTGGGGTCCGTGCTCCACACCGGGGCATTGTCGTAGGCGTGCAGCGGGCCGACGTTATAGCCCTCGACAGTACTCAGATAGCCGTTGTAGATGTCGGGCTGCATCATGGCCACGATGAAGTCCTTAGCGGCCGGCACGTTTTTGGACCAGCTCATAACACCATTGGTGAGCGCCGATTGCAATGAGAACTTGCCGGCCTTGCCCGCGGGCAGCACCGCATGCTCGATGTCGGCTGGGGTGGCGATTGCCGGATTCGACTTCTTTTGCGCCTCGCGCTCGGCTTTCTCTCGCTTGGCCGTGAAGTAGATGCTGGCGGCGTTGGTCGTGACGCCAATCTGTCCGGCCAGGAAAGCCCGGTTGTTACTGTTGTCGTCCCACGAGAGGGTCCCCGGAACCATGGTCGGGTACAGCTCCAGAGCTTTGTTGACCGCCTCCAGAGTTTCGGGTGAGTCCAGCGCCACGGTCTTGCCATCCTCTTGGACCTCCTTGCCGCCGTAGGACCATAGCCAGGGATACCAGAAAACACGCGGGTCGCTGAAGGAGTGTCCCAGAGCCTGGCCGAAGGGATGCCCGACCTTCTTCAACGTCTTGGACATCTCAATCAGCTCATCGAACGTTTTGGGAAGCGCGATGTTGTTCTCTTTGAACCAGTCACCGCGATAGTTGAGCACCTGGCCGTAGTACGAGAAGGGCACGGCCTTCCACGCCCCACCGGGCTTGCCGTAGGTCTCGATGTCCTTGTACCAGCCGCCCAGCTGCTTGCCGAGCTGCTCGGCTATATCGCTGACGTCCACCAAAGACTC
>DATGVV010000604.1:0-2338 GCA_035299885.1 Chloroflexota bacterium
TGCCGCCGCCAACATGCTGGATCCCAGCTACCGCCGGGAGCTGGTCAAAGGCTCGCTCCTCGTGTGAGCGCCCTGGCCGAACCCGAGATCCGCGTCTTCGATTCCATGGACGCGCTGTTCCATGCCGCCGCGGAGCGCTTCGTCGAGCAGACTAAGGCCTCCGTAGCCCTATCCGGCGGATCGACCCCCAAAAGGCTGTTCGACCTGCTGGCCCAACCGCCCTACCGCGACCAGGTGGACTGGCGCACGCTGGGTATCTACTGGGGCGATGAGCGCTGCGTGCCGCCGGACCATCCGGACAGCAATTACGGCATGGCCAAGCAGCACCTGCTGGACAGGGTGCCGGCCGAGCGCGTGTTCCGCATCAAGGACGAAATCGACCCCAAAGAGGCCGCCGTCGAGTACGAGAAGCTGCTGCCGCCCGAGCCCTTCGATCTCGCCCTGCAGGGCCTGGGCTCCAATTCCCACACCGCCTCCCTTTTCCCCCACACGGACGTGCTGAAGGTGACCGACCGCCGCGTCGCCGCCGTATGGGTCCAAGAGGTCAACATGTGGCGCATCACCATTACCGTCCCGGAGCTGCAGCGCGCGCGCCACATCCTGTTTCTGGTCGCTGGCGAGGACAAGGCCGAGGCCGTCCACACGGTGATCCAGGGCCTCTACGACCCGGACGCCTACCCCGCCCAAGTCGTGCGCCACTCGCAGGGCACGGTCACCTGGTTCCTGGACAAAGGCGCGGCCAGCAAGCTATAGCTGGGCCGAGTACGGCACCTGACAGGCCAGGTCGATCTCGCGGCCCTCCTCCGACGAACGCAGGATGCCCAGGCAGACTTCGAGCGTGGCCTTGCCCCAGCGGCCATCGTGGGCGGCCAGCGGCGCGTCGTTGGCCCAAGCTGAGTACATCAGATCCAGCTCAACGCTGGTGTAGCGCCTGAAGTAGTCGCCGCCGCCGACCTCGAGCTCGTGGCGGCCAGCGGTGTCGTACAGCAGCAGGCCGGTGGGCGACTGGCGCATCTCGCCTCGCTCGCACGTGACGATGGTGAACCCAAAGAAGGCATGTCGCTTGTCCCGCGGCACGGCCTGGGGGTCGGCCATGTGCATCCGTGACCCGCCGTAGCGAGTGGAGTCCTTGTAAGCCGCCTCCTCGGCCAAATCTGTGAACGCGGCGATCTGCTGGCGTGACGCGCGGTTGGCGTCGAGGTTGGCCGGCATGCCCGACAACCCAATCCCAGACGTCAGCTCGGCGCTATCCGAGAACGCGTAGGCGCTGTAAGTCAGCTGGCCGCACGCCTGGCTGGCGAAGGTCAGGAATGCGCCGTAGCCGCCATCGATCGGCCGGCGAGCATCGGCCATGCTGACGCTGGCGCGCACGCCCTTGCCGATTCCGCCACCCAGCATGCGCACGATGTCCACCTGGACAGGTCCCTGCCTGAGCACCAGCCCCTCTCCCTGGGACGGATCGAGCTCCTCGGGCGAGCGGGGCCGGTACAGCCAGTCACTGTAGAAGGAGGTGTTGATCAGCAGGGGTCGGCCCAGCTCGCCGCTGGCCACGATCTCGGCCATCTTGCGGATTGGCGGATCGAGGCTTTGGGTGTGACCGATGAGGAGCCGCACGCCGTTGCGTTCCGCGGCGGCGATCATCCGATCGGCATCCTCCAGGCTGACCGCCATCGGCTTGTCGCACAGCACCTGCTTGCCGTGGTCGGCCGCCAGGATGGCGTGCTCGGCGTGAAAGCGATTGGGCGTCAAGATAGTGATCGCGTCCACGTTCGGGCTGGCGCACAGGGCCTCGACGCTGTCAAACGTCTCGGCGTGGAAGTCGCGGGCAAAGCGCTCGCGCGCCTCGGGGCGGACATCGGCGGCCGCCGTGAGCGTGACGTTGGGGTGGGCGATGATCTCCGGCAAGCAGTTGGTGCTGGCCACGCCCAGGCCAGCGATGCCCAGCCGCATCTTCGGTGGCATTACAGCGCTGATTCGTTCTCGGCGCCGGCCAGGCTCACGGCCGGGACGTCGGGCTCAGCTTCGGGCGCGGCTTTGCCCGCCTTGCGTCGCTGCCACAGCTGCCGCCAGCGGCCGGCGATACCATCGGGGATGAAGAACACGACCAGCAGCAGCACGAAGCCGACGTACAACGACGATTGCGTGCTCTGCTGGCTCAGACGCTCGCTGAGGTAGCGCAAGCCGAGCGCGCCCATGAAGGGGCCAATCACGCTGTCGGCGCCACCCACCAGGGCGTACACCAGCCCGTTGAGCGAGTTGATTGGCCCCAGCAGGTCCTGGAACACGAACGCCGCCTGGAGCGCGTACAGCCAGCCGGCCAGCGAGGCAACGAAGCCCG
>DATGVV010000605.1:0-1800 GCA_035299885.1 Chloroflexota bacterium
CAAGCAAGGATGCAGTGTCAGAATAGGATCGCTTAATCACTCGCCCCCAATAAGCGCAGAATCCCTTTGACGGCGTTTTTGCGAGCTATGACCGAAAGTTGTGGATAGCCGAATGAAAAAAGGCGGCGTACCCTGGGAGAAATCAGCAAGGTTTTTCCCAGCTGGCCCACGAGGCCAAAGGAGTACGCCACCATGGAGTGTTCTACCAGCGAAACCCGGATCGTGCCACTGCCCGGCAGCCAGGATGTCCTCACCGATCTGCTGCGGGCCGGTGCCCACAAGCTCCTGGCCCAGGCCGTCGAGGCCGAGGTCCAGGACTGGATCGAGCAGCGCGCCGACCATCGTGATGACCACGGCCGGCAGCAGGTGGTCCGCAACGGCTACATGCCCGAACGCACCATCCTCACGGGCATCGGGCCAGTACCGGTGCAGCAGCCACGCGTGAAGGATCGCCGACCCGAAGAAGAGCGTGAGAAGTTTTGCTCGCAGATTCTGCCGCCGTATCTGCGCAAGACTCGGAGCGTCGAAGAGTTGATCCCGTGGCTCTACCTCAAGGGCATCAGCACTGGCGATTTCAACGAAGCGTTGGCGGCCTTGCTTGGCCCGGATGCCAAGGGGCTGTCGGCGACGACGGTGACGCGGCTCAAGGGAATCTGGCAGGAGGAATACCAGCAGTGGGGCCAGCGTTCTCTGGAGGGCAAGCAGTACGTGTACGTGTGGGCCGACGGCATCCACTTCAACATCCGCCTGGAGAACGACCGGCAGTGCATTCTCGTGCTCATGGGGGCCACGCCGGACGGCACCAAGGAGGTGATCGCGATCAGCGAAGGCCATCGCGAATCGGAGCAATCGTGGCGGACGTTGTTGCTCGATTGCCAGAGTCGAGGTCTGGTGATTGAGCCGGAGCTGGCGATCGCCGACGGCGCGTTGGGCTTCTGGAAGGCGTTGCCCCAGGTGTGGCCCAAGACGCGCGGCCAGCGCTGCTGGGTGCACAAGACGGCCAACGTGCTGGACAAGATGTCGAAGGGCCAGCAACCCAAGGCCAAGGAGATGCTGCACGAGATCTGGATGGCGGCATCGCGGGCCGAGGCGAACAAGACGTTCGACCTCTTCCTGAGGAATTGGGAGGTGAAATACCCTAAGGCAACGCATTGCCTGGAGAAGGATCGGGAGGCGTTGTTGGCCTTCTACGATTTCCCGGCAGAGCACTGGTTGCACCTGCGGACGACGAACCCGATCGAGTCTGTGCTGGCCACCGTGCGATTGCGGACGTGCAAGACCAAGGGGTGCGGCAGTCGCATCGCCTGTGAGACGATGGTGTTCAAGTTGATGGAGAGCGCCGCCAAGGGATGGAGGAAGTTAAACGGCTCCTTGCTCCTTCCCGAGGTGATCCGCGGAGTGAAGTTTGTCGATGGGGAAAGAGCCACCGATGACGCCGCCTGATTCAGCGGTCATCCACAAGATTTGGGAATATCTCGGCTGACCACGGTTTACCCGGAAGTCGTTGCAGTCGTTGCAGGTCGTTGCCTGTCTGAAGAACGTAGGGGGGGTCTGCACTGCACCGAATCCAGGCATCATCGCGCGGCGTCGCGCCGCGCGATCGGGCGGGTCAGGATTCGGGGGGTGTCGCATACCCCCCAAAACCGTACTCCTGAGTGGTTCCGAACGCATAACCGACCACCAGCAAACAGGTTGCGGAAATAGTCAGGAGCCCCTCCGGAGGGGCTCCTGAGTCGACTCCTGACTCCTGTCGGGGGAGGGAGTCGCCAGTGTAGCCGCAGGCTTTAGCCTGCGGATGCT
>DATGVV010000606.1:0-11756 GCA_035299885.1 Chloroflexota bacterium
TTCAGGGCAGCGTCACAAATCTGATCCCGCTCTACACGGTGGGCGTATTCGTCGCCTTCACGCTGAGCCAGACCGGCATGGTGAAGCACTGGTGGAGGCTCCGGAATGAGGAGCGTGGCTGGAAATGGCGGGCCGCATTCAACGGCGTGGGCGCGTTTGCTACGACGGTGGTGGCCATCGTGGTGACCGTGGCCAAGTTCGCGCTGGGCGCCTGGATCGTGCTCGTCATCATCCCCATCTTCATCTTCATCATGCTGGGCATCAAGAAGCACTACGACTACGTCGCGCGTGTGACTCATGAGCAGATTCGCCCGGTGGACCGCTTCCGCAAGATCATCATTATTCCTATCGCCAAGCTCGATGCGGTCACTGAGCGCACGCTCGCCTTCGCGCGGTCAATCTGCGCCCCGGAGGATGAGATGGCCGCCGTTCACGTCTCGATGGACGTCGACGAGTCGGAGCTGGCGGAACACTGGCAGAAGGAAGATCGAGACATCCGGCTGGTGTGCATCGAGTCGCCCTACCGCGCGCTGACCCGCCCGCTGCTAGCCTACATCGACGCCGCGGCGGCGACCGACCCGGAGGCGATGGTCACGGTAGTCCTGCCGGAGTTCGTGCCGCAGCACTGGTACGAGCATCTCCTGCACAACCACAGTGCGCTGGGCCTCAAGGCCAGCCTGCTGTTCCGGCCTCGGACGGTCGTTATCAGCGTGCCCTACTGGCACGAACAGCGCTTCGCTCGGGCTACGTCCGCTCCTTAGATGTGGGCGTGCTCCAGCCAGCGGGCCAGCACGGCTTCGTCCCCGAAGAGCTGGAAGCGCTGGGGGTCTGGCTCGAGCCGGCGGTAGATCAACAGCAGTAGGTCGGAGGCGGCGCCGCGCACGGCAACGCTGCCCTTGCCGTGACCGTGCTCCCAGCTGAAGCCGTCCGGATTGAGCTGGATCATCCACTCGCCCTCGGCATCGGTGCAGTGGAAGTGGAGCGACTCGCCGTCGCCTTTGAGCTCCTTCACGCTGGGCGCGAACTCCGCGGCGTGTGGCAGGTTGTCCAGGAACTCGTCGATGCCGTCGATGGCCTGCGCGGGGTCGATGGCCGGCTCGCGGCCGAGCGCCAGGAGCGCGTCGGCATGGTGGACGGTGGTCTCGAACAGCTGGCGGCGCGCCCAGAAACGCACGCGCTTGTCGGCGCCCCAGGCCCACATCGACTCGTCCGGGTCGGCAGCGCGCAGGGTGGCCAGCAGCGGCCCGCGGCCAGCCGCCAACCACTTGGGATAGGCCCGCCTGTCTTCAGGCAAGCCCATCTCGACGTCCCGGAAGGACACGAAATCCGTAGCTCGGATGCGGACCATGTGTGCTGCCCAGCGGTGGCTGTAACCGATGTGCTTGATCAGCGCGGCCATATCCCAGGGCGGGCAGCTGGCCACTGGTAGATTGGGATCCGCTCCGCTCACCGTCTCCACAAACCCGGAGGTCTGGGCCTCCAGGGCGTCGCAGGTTCGCGTGTAGTCCACGCTGCTAGCTTACGCCCGCCGCGGCTCCAGGATCACCACCGGGATGTCGCGCTCGGTCTTGGCCTGATAGTCGTTATAGGCGAGCCAGACGGCGGTCATGATTGGCCACAGCCGGGCCTTCTCCTCGGGCGAGGCTATTCGAGCTCGGGCGGAGAACTTCTCGGCCCCGACCTGCACGTGCACATTGCGATCGGCTTCCAGGTTGCGGAACCACAGTGGATGGGTGGGCGCGCCGCCCTTGGAGGCGACGACGAGGTAGCGGTCGCCATCCTGGCCGTAGATCAGAGCATTGCGCCGCAGCTTGCCTGAGCGCCGGCCTTTGGTAGTGAGCACCAGGGTTTTGACGCCGCGCCACTCATGCCCCTCGGCTCCGTCGGTTTCGACGTATTTGCGCGTATGCTCCGCCACCCAACCAGTGGCGCTGTCGAGGACTTCTTGTTCAGCCATATCAGTGAGCCAGTGTACCTACGCCGGCGCGTCGCTCGAGATAGTCGACGAACCGTTCGAATGGGTCGAAGCCGACGATCCGGGGTGCATCGCCTACGAAGTTCGACAGGGCGTTGACGTCGTACAGGTACAGCTGTCCGTCGCGCTCGCTCTCCAGGTACTCAACGCCGCCGATGTCGATGGCGGAGCTCTGGAACATGCGCACGACGGCGTCTACGACCCAGCCTGGCGGGCTGGCGGCCTCGATCTCCCGAGCGGGCGTGATCGCGCAGAACTCGAAATCGCTGGCCGGTTCGGCCTCCGGCACTTGGCAGATGTCAGCCGGGCACAGGTTGAAACCCTGGCTGGGGTCGTTCATGATCCGGATGGCGTATAGGAACTCGCCGTCGAGCACTTCCACGCGCACGATGCCGCCGTCCTTGGGCGGGTGGTACTCCTGGACGATGGCCGTGCCATCGATCTCGAACAGGGCCTCCAGCTCGCCAGCTTGCAGCGCTGTTGCGAGCTCATCCGAGGTCTCGAAGCGCCGCATCAGCGCGCCGCTGCCACCGACGTTGGGCTTCACGATCAGCGGGTAAGCCAGCTCGGTGGCAGCCTCCACCAGCCGCCGCGGCTCGCTGGCCGCCCGGCTGCGCGGATGCGGCAGCCCAAGCCGCGCCAGCAGCGCCAGCTGCCGCGCCTTCGATATTTCGAGCGCGTAGGCCCGCGACCCGTTCACCACCGGCACGCCGATCGCCTCCAGGTGGTCCAGGTAGGCGGCCGCATACAAGATGGCCCGGGTGTGCCCCCGCAAGTAGGACGATGGGCTGACCCGGTTCACCACCATGCTGTACGGCGCTTCGCTTTCCGATGGGTCAAACGCATGTTCGTGCGCCAGGATGCGCTCGTACGCTAGCCCCCGCCGGTCCAGCTCCGCAAACAGCGGCTTGAACCATTCCGGATGCTCGTACAGGATGCCGATGGGCTTAGAGGACACCCCTCGACAGTAACGCGCCGAAGGAAGATTAAACCGCCACGATCCTCACGTCACGCCGACCGCCGACGAGCATCCGCATATCTTCGGGGTCGCTCGTCAGGAGGACGCACGGAAGCTCCCTGAGCGCTTCGGCCATGACCTGCGCGTCGGCTGCGTCGTTGAGCCCGGTGGCCCCGAGCAGCTCACCCGCCCGACGTGCCAGACTCGAGCCGACGAAGGTGACGTAGCCCAGCCTGAGCACCTGATGAACGGCCGAGTCTCGAGGCCCGCCTCGCAGGGTTTGCGTTAGGACAATCGGTGGAACGATGACATGTGCGCCTTCATCCAGCGCCCCTCTAATTGCCTGGCGCGTGGCCCGCTGCCCCCGAGCTGCGGCGATGACTGCCCCCGAGTCGAGAATCAGTCTCTGAACCAGCTGCGACCCTCTTCGATCTCCTCTTCGGTGAGCGGCCCGTACTTCTCGTCCATGCCGTCAAGGTACTCCCGCATAGCACGCCGGCGCCGCTCCTCGTCAAGCTGCCGGCGCAGGCTCTTTGTCACGAAAGCGGAGACCCCATTTTGGCCGGCCTCGCGACGAACCTCACGAGCAAGCTCAGCCGGAACGGATACAGAGAGCTTCTTGACCGCCATGGCAGAATACTACCACGGTAGGATTGGGGGTTTGGGCGCCCTAAACGTCGAGGTTGCGAACGCTCTTGGCGTGGGTTTGGATGAACTTCTTGCGTGGCGGAACGGCGTCGCCCATGAGCATGTCAAAGGTCTCGTCGGCTTCGACGGCGTTCTCGGCGTTTATCCGCACCAGCGTACGGAATTCCGGGTTCATGGTGGTGTCGAACAGCTCGTCGGCGTTCATCTCGCCCAGGCCCTTGTAGCGCTGAATGTCGGGCTTCTTGCCGTTCAGGCCCTTCAGAATGCGGTCGCGGTCTTCATCGGTGTAGGCGTACTGCACCTGTCGCCCGGCGGTGATCTTGTACAGCGGCGGGAGGGCGATGTAGAGGTGCTCTTCATTGATGAGCTGCGGCATGTGGCGGAAGAAGAACGTCAGCAGCAGGGTGCGGATGTGCGAGCCGTCGACGTCGGCATCGGTCATGATGATGACCTTGCCGTAGCGCAGCTTTTCGGCTTCGAAGTTCTCGCCGAAGTTGGTGCCGATGGCCGTGATCAGGTACTTGATCTGATCCGAGTCGAGCATCTTATCGAGGCGTGCCTTCTCGACGTTGAGGATCTTGCCGCGCAGCGGCAGGATGGCCTGGAAGCGCCGGTCGCGGCCCTGCTTGGCCGAGCCGCCGGCCGAGTCACCCTCCACGATGAAGATCTCGCACAGGTCGGGGTTGCGCTCGGAGCAGTCGGCCAGCTTGCCGGGCAGGGTAGAGGCATCGAGCGCGCCCTTGCGCTGGACCAACTCGCGAGCTTTGCGCGCAGCCTCTCGTGCGCGGGAGGCGTTGATGATCTTCTCGACGATGCGTCGTGCGTCGCCTGGGTTCTCCTCCAGGTACGCCATCAGCCCATCCGACATCACCGAGGCGACCTGGTTGACCACCTCGGCGTTGCCCAGCTTGCCCTTGGTCTGGCCCTCGAACTGGGGCTCCTGCAGCTTGACGCTGACGATGCCCGTCAGGCCTTCGCGCATGTCCTCGCCTGTCAGGTTTGTCTCGTTCTCCTTGAGGATGGCGGCCTTGCGTGCATAGGTGTTGATGGTCCGTGACAGGGCCATGCGGAAGCCGGTAAGGTGCGTGCCGCCGTCGGCGGTGTTGATGTCGTTGGCGAAGCTGTAGACGTTCTCGATGTAGGAGTCGTTGTATTGCAGCGCCACTTCCACCTGGGTGCCGTCGACCGCCTTCTCGACGTAGACCGGCCGCTGGTTGACCGGCGTCTTGTTCTTGTTGAGGTGGCGCACGAAGGACACGATGCCGCCCTCGAAATAGAAGGTCTCCTCGCGATCGGTGCGCTCGTCCTGGAAGTGCAGGGTGAGGCCGCGATTGAGATAGCCCATCTCGCGGAACCACTGTGACAGGCTCTCGTAGTCGTAGTCCAGCTCGGTGAAGACGGCGTTGTCGGCCATGAAGCTGATGGCAGTGCCGGTGCGCTCACGCGGGGGCTTGGCCAGCGCCGATCCGATCGGCCGGTAAAGCTGGACCTCCTTTTCGGGGATCTCTTTCACCGGCTCGACAGGAATGCCGCGCTTGTACTCCTGGACCCACATCTTGCCTTCGCGCCGGACCTCGGCGCGCAGCCAGCTGGAGAGCGCGTTGACCACCGATACGCCGACGCCATGCAGGCCGCCGGACACTTTGTAGCCGCCGCTGCCGAACTTGCCTCCCGCATGGAGCACCGTCAGCACCACCTCCAGGGCGGACTTCTTCAGCTTGGGCTGCTCATCCACCGGGATGCCGCGGCCATTGTCGATGACGGTGACGCGGCCATCGGCGTGAATGGTGATGTCGATGGCGTCACAGTAGCCGGCCATGGCCTCGTCGACGCTGTTGTCGACTACCTCGCGAATGAGGTGGTGCAGGCCGCGAACGTCGGTGCTGCCGATGTACATGCCCGGCCGGCGGCGGACCGCCTCCAAGCCCTCGAGTACTTGGATGTCTTGGGCGCTGTAGGACCCTGGCTGGCGTGATTTCTTGGTGGTGTTCTGGTCGTCCATGGGAACGCGGTTGATCATGGAATCTCCTGCGAGCTCGTGGCGGCTGATTTGAGGCGCTCCAGCCGCTCCTGGTAGAACAGGAAGCCAGCCGCTGCCACTCCGGTGCCGATGTAGGCGTTGCCGATGATGCCTACGGCCATGCCCGCGGGGTGGGCGGCAATGAACTGCCAGGCAATAGGCAGTCCCAGCGTGATCAGGTAGGTTAGGCCAATGAGCGTGATGGCAGCCCAGAAGTTGCTGGCGATAACGGCCACGCTGAGGCGGATGGCCTGCACCGGGCCCACGTCGCTCAGCAGTAGCGCTGCAATCGAGAAGAAGAGATAGACGATGGCCCAGACGACGGCAACCTGCACCAGGAAGGCCAGGAACTCGCCTGCGCCGGGGCTGATGGAGGATAGGGCCAGATAGGTGAGACCAAAGGGCACGGCCACCAGGCCCAGGATGAGCGCAACTAACAGTAGGAACGCGATCAACCGCCGCCAGTAACGCCATACGGCTCGTGCCATCAGCCGCACATTGGTCTGGCCATCGCGCACCACCTGGGCAATGAGTCCCAAGTAGAAGCAAGCCAGCCACAAGCCTGCCAGGACGGTGCCTGCGGCCAAGCCCAGCAAGATCAGGGGGCTGTTGACGGCCACATCGCTGCTAAAGCTGGCGAGCAGGGGCGTACCGTCTAGCCGGACCACCAGGCTGGGCACGTAAATCGCGGCCAGCGAGAACAGGTTGAAGCCGGACACGATCTGCTGGAACAGGGCCTCATAGCCGCCGTACTGGGCAGGCAGATCCGTCTGGGCCAACTGGGCCAGATGAGGGCCCACGGTGGCCTTTGGACCGAGCCATAGGAACACGTCGAAGAGGATGGGGATGGCGACGATCCAAAGGCGGCGATTAGCCGCGCCAAACCCCTCAGACAGGGTATCGATTACCTTCAAATTCTGGTTGTAAGTTTAGCAGCAGGGAGCAGGCGAGCAGTGTTAACGGCGCCGCCGTGAGCGCGGCTGGTACTGCCGGCGGAGCAGCATTCGCTCGTAAGCGGCGTTCTTCTGCGGAAGCACGGAATACAGGAACCAAACGACATAGCCGAGCAGGGCCAGGAAGCCCAACGCCACGAGGTAGAGCACGATGCGTGAGCCGACCACCGGAATCCGCGCTTCGCCGACGCGGAAGCCGATCAGGATGAGGCCGAGGACGGCCAAGGTCCAGGCGATGGTCTGCACGCGGCTCGCCATGCGGGTGATGGGCGCGCGTTTGTTGTTCGTTTCGGCCACAAAGTAGGTGTAGGTCGTGCTTAGCACGCCCATCAGCACGAAAAACAGGACGGCCGGCCAGACGAAGTGGAAGTTCGGGCCGGCAGGATCGATGAGGTACTGGCCCGAGAGGAATCTCACTGGGCGAAGTTTAGTGCGCGGGGCCCCTCACATCGACGGCCAGCTGGTCGATCATGCCGGCCATGCGCCGCAGCTGCTCATCGGCCATTTCAAGGTGCGATGCCTCGGCGCCGGCCCGGTGGGCATCCCGCAGCGCCAGCTGGAGGAAGCCCATGGCGGCGGTCAGCGGCGTGCGCAGCCTATGGCAAAAGGTGGCCAGCGCGTCATCGGTGTCCAGCTCGACGTGTTCGGAATTGAGCGACGAGCCCGAGGAAGAAGCCATTTACTTGCGATCGTCGCAAGATTGATGCCAAGCAAGCACCGATTATGGCCTGGCGTAGATGATCTGCTCCTCGCTGAAGAAGTCCATGGCCGCCGGGCCGCACTCCTTCTCGCCCAAGCTGGAGCCCTTCAGGCCGCCAAACGGCACGTGGCCCTCGCCGCCAAGCGTGGGGATATTCACGTGCAGCATGCCCGCTTCGCTCTTGCGGATGTACTCCAGCGCGCGGCCCAGGTCGCGCGTGTAGACCGAGGACGACAGGCCGTAGTCCACGTGATTGGCAACGCGAATGGCTTCATCGAAGTCGTCGACCTCAACCACGGCCAGCACCGGCCCAAAGATCTCTTCTTGGTGAATGGCCATGCCCGGCTTGACCTGGTCGAAGATCACCGGCGGGACGAAGTAGCCCTGGTCGAGCCCGTCTGCCTCGCCCTGGAACACCACGCGCGCCCCTTCGGAGATGCCACGGTCGACATAGGAGCGGACGGTCTGGCGCTGCTTGTCGTCGACCAGCGGGCCCATGGTGACGCCCGGCTGCAGGCCATCGCCAATGCGAATCTTCCCCGCCTGCTCGGCCACGGCTTCGGTCAAGCCCTTGGCCACTCGGCGCTGGACCACAGCCCGGCTGGTGCAGGTGCAGCGCTGGCCGGTTGAGCCGAAGGCGCCGTCCGCGATGGCGGCCGCGGCACGCTCCAGGTCGGCATCGTCCAGCACGATCACGGGGTTCTTGCCGCCCATCTCCAGCTGCACGCGGCACAGGTGCGTGGCGGCCTCGGCGTACAGCCGGCGGCCAACGGCGTTTGAGCCGGTGAAGGAGACACCCTTTAGCCGCGGATCGGCGATCAGCGCGGCGCCAACCGAATCGCCGCCGCCGGTTACCAGGTTGATCACGCCGGATGGAATGCCGGCTTGCTCGTAGCACTGCACCAGCAGCTGCGCGCACAGGGGAGTAAGCGATGACGGTTTGAACACCAGGGTGTTGCCGCACACCAGCGCGTGCGACGTCTTCCAGGCGGGAATGGCGAACGGGAAGTTCCAGGGCGTGATGATGGCGGTGACGCCCAGCGGAACGCGCTGGGTGAAGATCAGTGTGTCCCCGCTGGCAGAAGGGATGCCGCGACCATACAGCCGAGTGCCCTGGCCGGCGGCGAAATACATGTTGGCCAGAGATCGATCGATCTCGCCGAGCGCTTCGGGCAGGATCTTGCCCTCTTCGCGAGTGAGCGTCTCGGCCAACTCCTGGCGGCGACTTTCGACGATTTGGGCCGCCTTCTGTACGAGCTTGCCGCGTTCGGGCGCCGGTGTGTCGCGCCAGGCTGGCAGCGCCGCCTCGGCGGCGGCGATGGCGCGGCGCGCCTCGTCGGCCGTGGACAGCTGGTAGGCGGCCACGGTGTCGCGAACGCAAGCGGGGTTTTCGCGCTGGCCGACCTTATCCGATTCGGAGCGCTGCCATGCGCCGCCGATGTAGTTGAGGACTTCGGTCACGTCGGGCATTTTGTCATGCCGAAGGAAGTGAGGCATCCGTTCCTCAGGCGCGGATTCCTCGCTAGGCTCGGAATGACGAAGGGAGACTAGAACTTGAAGGTGGTCAGGTCGCCGAGCGCGCGCAGCTTGGCCAGCGCCTCGACCTCGATCTGGCGCACGCGTTCGCGGGTGATCGTCAGCTGCTCGCCCACCTCGTCCAGCGACAGGGGCTTGGCCATCAGGTAGCGAGCGCGAATGACGAAGGCCTCGCGCAACGAAAGCCTGCCCAGGGCGCCTTCAAGCACGTCGCGCAGCTCGTTGCGAATGACCTCGTCCTCAGGCGAGCCCAGCTTGGTGTCGGCCTGCAGATCACCCAGGGTCGAGTCCTCGTCCTCGCCGACGGGCTCGTCGAGCGAGGCCGACACCCACGAGGCGGAGCGCGCGGCGCGCACCTTCTCGATGGTCAGGCCCGTGGCGTTAGCCAGCTCATACTCGTCGGGCAAGCGGCCGAGCTTGCCGTGCAGGTCGGACTCGATGCGCAGAAGCTTCTGCCGCAGCTGAGCTACGTACACAGGCAGGCGAATCATGGCCGCCTGCTCCTCGATGGCGCGACCCACCGCCTGGCGAATCCACCACACGGCGTAGGTCGAAAAGCGCAGCTGGCGCTTGTAGTCGAACTTCTGGGCGGCGCGAATGAGGCCCAGGTTGCCCTCCTGGATCAGATCGGACAGCGGCAGGCCGCGGTTGGCGTACTTTTTGGCCACGCTGACCACGAGCCGGAGATTGGCTTCCACCAGCTCGTTGATGGCCGTGTGGTCGCCCTCCGCCACGCGCCGTCCGAGGGTCTGCTCCTGTTCGGGGGTAAGGAGCTGGCCGCCATGCGCAACGCGTACCTCAGCGAGGTACGCGCCTAAGGCTTCATCGGCAAGCTCGTCGCTAAGCTCGAGTTCCCGTTCGAACGAATTCTTGCTCACAACTTGAGCGAGTTTATCGCGCCCACTCTCTGACTGCTAGTCGGATAGGAGGGCGAGCCAGAGCACGCCGCTATACTCGACCGGTGGATCGCTCCGAGCACGTCTCGGAGGCCGTCGCTTCTGCCTCCCCGGCGCCGCATGTAGGCTCAAGTCAGCCTCAGAAAGCGACCAAGCGCAAATCCAAAGCCGGTGGCGCGCTGCGGGAGATTATCGAGACCTTGGTGCTGACCGCCGCCATTTTTCTGGGCGTGCGCGTTTTGGTCCAGAACTACAAAGTGGAAGGCTACAGTATGGAGCCCACACTCGACGACGGGCAGTACCTGCTGATCAACAAGGTGGGCATGCACTTCCACCAGGTGGATCGTGGGGACATCATCGTGTTCCAGTACCCGCTGGACCCCTCTAAGAGCTTTGTTAAGCGAGTGATTGGGGTGCCCGGCGACACGGTCGAGATCCGGGATCAGCAAACGATTGTCGACGGACACCTGGTTCGAGAGCCGTACATCAGGGCGCCGGAGAATGCCATCTATCCGCGCACGGTGGTGCCGCCGGGCGAGTACTTCGTGCTGGGCGACAACCGCAACAACAGCAGCGACTCCCGAGCCTGGGGCATGCTGCCCGAACGGGACGTTATCGGCCTGGCGTGGGTATCCTACTGGCCACCGCCCCGCTGGGCCGTGGTCCACGAGTACCGCTACCCGGAACTAGCTGGCTAGCTGGCGGGCTCTTGGTGCTCTACGTCGAAGGCGTAGTGGCGTAGGGCCAGGCCGATGACCTGGGCGACCTCCTGCGGCTTGGCCTTGAGGTAGGGATCGCCGTCCACCACCACGATCGGCTGGTCGGTCCATTTGTAGCCTTCCGGCAGCGGCTCTTCGCGCGTATCGATCTCGATGTAGTCGAGGTTCATCCGCTCGAGGTAGTTCTCCAAGCGCTTCACGTCGGGATCGCCGCCCGGGCCGATGAGCACGATTTCGGGCTGCACCGGCGCGCGCTTAGTGACGAATTTGAGCTCGTTCTCGCGCCAGTCATATCGCATCTCGGCAATCGATCCTAGCGGCCGCTTAGCTCGTTTCCAATCGGGCGATGACCTGGTCTTTCTTGACCACGTCGCCCTCCTCGTGGAGGACCTCGAGCAGCTTTCCGCCGACGGGCGAAGGAAACTCGACGTTGACCTTCTCGGTCATGAGCTCCGCGATGACCTCGCCCTCTTTCACCGTCTCGCCGGGCTGCTTGAGCCAGGCGGCGATGGTGCCCTCGGTCACGCCCTCGCCCATCTCGGGCATCTTCAGATCGACAATCACGTTGGCCTCACTCTAACGGATTGATCACCACGCCGGTGGCCAGCTTGGGGTAGAAGTAGGTCGACTTCTGCGGCATCTTGTCGCGAGCCAAGGCCACATCGCGGATGGCGGTGGCCGGTGTGGGCCGCAGCAGCAGCGCCAGCTGAGCCTCGTCACGCTCAACCTGCCGCACGCCGCCCGCGGCGTCGCGGGTGTAGCTGAAGTAGCGCTCGCTGGCGAGGTCGTCGGCGCGGAGGCCCAGAATACGGGCCAGGACCGCGTGCAGCACAGCGACGTCCAGGCGGTTCCAGGCCGGCGAGTGGCTTGGGTCGAAGGTGGCTGACTGCCAGTCGGACTTGAGACTGAGGACGCGCAGGCCGCCCGGCGCGGGGCCGTACAGCACGTAGGCCGGCCCCGAGAGCGTGTCCAGCTGGCGCAGGGCAGCATCGATAGCCCTGGGCGAGGGCTCATTGGCCGCGGCGACGACTTCAAAGTAGTCGCCCAGCTGTTCTGCCAGCTTGCGCAGCATGGCATCGGACAGCCCGCTCACCAGCCGGTGTGTGGGCAGGACGACCAGGCCGGGATCCGCGAAGTCCACCAGCGCCATGAGGACGTAGTCGAAGTCGTTAGTCGTTAGTCGTAAGTCGTTAGTGGCGCGGCGTTCGTCGCTGCAGGCCAGGGCGGTCTCATAGCGATGATGGCCGTCGGCAATGAAGAGCTGCTTGCCGGTGAAGAAGTCCGCGGCGTGCGAGAGGAAACCGGGGTCGGCGATCTGCCACAGGCGGTGGTCCTCGCCGGCGTCATCGCG
>DATGVV010000607.1:0-5373 GCA_035299885.1 Chloroflexota bacterium
GGTCACATCCAGTACCTTTCCGAATGCCGTGCGACTCCGCACGGACAGCCATGCCACCAGGGTTGCCAGCAGCACGGTCGTGGTAGAGGTCAGCACCACGACGATGACGGTGTTGACCACGGCCTCCAGGAATTTCGGATAGGCAAACAGCCGCGCATAGCTGGATAGCCCGAGCGACGGCAGCACGTCCAGCGACGGCGGCTGGTAGTCTCCCGGCATCAGCGTGGCCCAGAACAGAATGAGTAGCGGCAGGCCAATGGCCAGCAGCAGGTACGCCAGCGCGCCGGCCAACGCCGGATAGGTGGCTCTTCCCAGGGAAAAGCGCCGCGGCCGATAGCCCTTGCCGGTGATGACCTGGAAGCGAGTGGCAACTCGCACGATGCGGTAGTAGCCCAGCATGAGCAAGATGCCGATGACCAGCGCCAGCATGCCAAAAGTGGCCGCCAAGCCATAGCGAGGCACTGTCATGTCGGGCTGGGTCAAGATGTAGATGCGCAGGCTGAGGACCGGAAAACCGGCGGTCACACCCAGCGCGAGCGGCACCTCGAAGGCTTGGATCAGGATCAGCATCCCATACACCACAACCGACCCGAGGCCAGGAGTAAGGAGCGGCAGGGTTACCCGCCGGATGGCTCCCAAGGCTGATGCACCGGCAGTGCGCCCGGCCTCCTCCAGAGCCCCATCCATCCGCCGCAACAGGCCCGCCAGCATCAAGAAGAAGGTGGGCGCGATGGCCAGCCCGGTGACGAATACCATCCCCCACAGGGAGTAGATGTCAAGCGGGCCTTCCTGAGCCCGGCTGCCCAGGAGGTTCCGCAGCCACACGTTGAACAGCCCGATCCGCTGGTCCAGGAGTAGGACCCAGCCGAAGGTGATCACCAGCGGCGGCAGCGCCATCGAAGCCAGCATTGCCGAATAAATGCCATTACGCAGCGGCATATTCGTCCGTTCCACCAGGAATGCCATGACGCCGGCGATGGCAACCGCCAAGCCCGTTGAGCCAATGGCGTAGACGAGCGTTGCGCCTAGCAGGCGGTAGGTGCTCGGATCGGCGAAAACGGTCAGGTAGTTGCTTGGTGTCAGCCCGACGTCTTCGAACGGCAGGGCTGCCCCCGGACGCAGACTGGTAAGTATCAGGACCACCAATGGCGCTCCCACGAAGAGCGCGAGCACGGACGCGACCGCCAGATGCAAGGCCGGCGTCTTGCCAGCCAGTCTGGGGAGCGAAAGCCGAGAACGGCGGCCGGGAACCGCCTGAGCCGTTAGAGCCAGGCGCCTACCGATCAGGGCCATGTCCAGGAGTTTGGAGCATGACTGGCCCTACCCAGTGCCCGTTAATATGCCTGCCAGCTTATCTCTGACTGCGTTGGAGGTCGTCACTTGTTCCGGCGTCTCGAAGTAATAGACTTTGGCGTCCGGCCGGTTGGCGTACAACGCCTTAGTGGTGACTAGATCCTTCTGCCAGAGCGACTCGCGATACTCAATCTTCTTCTCTTCGAGCAGCCTTGGCCCTTCCAGTGATACCCACACGGCGAACAGGCGCGCGGCATTGGGGTGCGGCGCCGTCTTGGGCACGGTTGCCAGCAAGGTGTTGACGGGAGTCGGGTCCAGATAGTAGTTGTCGACAGGCTGTCCCTGCTGCTTAGCGTCGGTAACGTCACCAGCGGCAGACAAGACCGCCTGGCCATTCACCACTGCATCCCTGACTTGCTGGCTTCCGGGAAAGAAGCGCGGCGCGTTCGCCTTGATGTTGCGTGCCAAATCGATGATGCGCTGCTCGTTCCAGCCGGGCACGATCACCAGGTACTCCAGGGGTGTGCCCCGATTGTCGAAAGCCACTTTGCCCTTGTACTGGGGTTCACCCAAGGCCTCGAACGTCTTGGGCAGCTCTTGCGGCTTGATCATGTCAGTTCGGTACACGCCGTGGTAGAGCACGTCGCGCATAGTTGGCGCCCGCCCTTTGAAGATTGGCACCTTTATGTGTTCGACGGAGTCCTTGATGGCGGGAAACTCTTTGCCAAAGACCTCGACCCACGGATAGGGATCAGGGAAAAGCTTGCTGCGCTCGATGTCGAGGGCGATGTCGTAGCTTGGCTGAAGCAGATCGCCCGTGGGCTTGCCTCCGCGAGCCTCGGTGATCAGCCGCGTCGCCGCCTCGCCGGCGCGCAGGTTGAAGCCGGTGACCTTGATATTCGTGCTGAGGCGCTTGTTGAATGCCTCCTGGTAAAGCGCCTGGATGTCCGGGCGGTCGGTCCACATTTCGACCGTGCCTTCTTGCTTGGCCGCATCGAGCACCTCTTCGAAGCTGGGCACCTTGTCCGCTGCGGCCCCAGTCGACGGGGCAGTGGTCGCCTGGCCGCCACAGCTTGCCAGGCATAGGGCCGCGGCGCCGGTTGAGACGATCCTTAAAAAGGTGCGCCGGTTGAGCCCGGTCTTACTTCCCAGTGTCATCGCTAGCACCTCAAAAGAATAGTGTTAGGTTCTTGGCCAGCAGCACGCTCTGCAATGGGCAGCCCCGGCAGAAAGAACGAGGCCCACAGGGCGAACTCGATAAATGACCTGCCCGGTATCCTAACCCGCACGAGCAGCCACGAGATGAAGAACCCAATGATGACCGCGATGGGCGCCCGCACCGCTAGCAGGAAGCTTGCGCCGATGGATTGCAGCGTTCGGGACGTGGTGAACGCCTGCTGCCAGGCGCCGAAGCCCCACCGCCAGGCCTGCCCCGTGTCCGAGGTGTTGAAGCTGCCGACCAGTACGAAGCCGACTGGCACGACGGTGAAGATGGTCACCGCCGCCACAATGGCCAGGCCAAACATGACCGGCCTTGGGATATGCAATCCCGGCAGAGGAGACGCGAGCCGGACTGGAGCCGCCTGGACGGGGAGGCGCGCGTCTTCGAGGCTCATTTAAGCTAAGTTTGCTATCGGCCCAGCAAATCCCGCAACTGAGCCCCCATTTTCGGAGCGCTGTTGATGTAGAAGTCATACGTGTACTGATCGATGTCGTACTGCACGTTGGGATTGGGGACCACGTATGGAGGCATACCTTCGGTACTGACGTCTTTGCGGAGGCTGGGCTCGAGCAGGGCCTGGCTGTAGGCCGTCTGGCCGTTCTTGCTCAGATACCAGTTTACAAACACGGCCGCCGCGTCCGGGTGCGGAACGGCCTTGGGCATTTTCACCGCGCTGAAGCCTCCAACCAGGCTGCCTGGTCCATCCTTTGGAAATTCCCGGGCAATGGGCAAGCTCGATTTGCGGAACTGCTCCACATCCGCCTGCACGGGCGCCAGGCCGATCGGATACGTACCGCGAGCCACGCCCTCCGCCACCTGCCGCTGATCGGCTACCAGCACGACTGCCTGGCCCTTATAAAGATCGACCACGAACTTCTCGCCGAACTTGGCCAGCAGATAGCGAGCCACCGCTTGCCCGGGGCCGCCACCCCGAGCATCTTGCGAGATGATCTTGCCCTTCCATTTGGGGTCAAGCAGATCTTTCCAGGAGCCGATGCTGCCTGGCTGCAGCTGCTGGGTATTGATGAACAGGTCGGTCATGACCCAGCTGCTCCCCACCGCCACATACTGTTTTTGCTGGTCCATCCACTTGACGCCCTGGTCACCCTTCCACTGCTTGGGGTCGGTCACTTCGGGCAGGAGCAGATTGGGCGCGAGCGGCTCCAGCAGATTCTTGGGCAGCATGGTGTAGATTTCGGCGCCGCCGCTCTGCAGGACATCCATGGTCGACTTGCCGGCTTCGGCTTCGCGCTCCGCGCGCGTGGATAGTTCCGTTGTGGCCGCGGAGATGTACTGGAGATCGATGCCCGTGTCTTTCTTGAACTGGGTGCTGTAGGCCTCGCGCAAGGGGGCGATGGATGGCCCGCCGACGACCACCGTGCCGTCTTTGCGGCCGGCTGCCAGCAGCTGCTCCCAGTTGGCGGCCCTGGCCGACGCTGCCGGCTTGGCGGGTGCCGACGCGGCAGGTTTCGTTTCCCCCGAGGCTGCCGGTTTAGCCGAAGCTGCGCTTGCGGCCGCGGGCGCGGCCGCCTGGCCGCCACAGCCTACCAGCAGCAGCACGACTAGGAGAAAGGCGCATTTCTGGATCGACTTCCCTGGCTTCATGTCCCTCTTTCCTGCGCGTATGCGGACGGAGTAGGCCGTAGTATACGGGCGGCTCGGAGTCCGAGGTGAGATGGCGTTGTAACAACCCCCCGCTCCATCTGCGTCTCGAGCTCGACGAGGCGACCTACGCCCGTGGTGTTGGCCGACTGACCACTTTCCGGCGCATCTTCCGACCGCTCATCGGCCCGGCCATCTTATTCGGGCCTCATGGTCGGCCTGCTCTCGGCCAGCGAGCTGCCGCTGCCGCTGATGATATCCCCTTTCCTTGCCTCTAACGGGGAATGATTTCTTTGATCTTGGATTCAGCCGGGAAGCGGTACGTGAAGTAGAAGTCCGGGTCGTAACCGTCGACGTACTTGACGCCTGGCTTGGGAATGACGTAGTCGGGCACCTTGTGGGCCACGTCCGTCCGTAGGCTGGTCTCCATCATCTCCTTCTCCCACATCTCCTGCCCGTCTTTGGAGAGGAACCAGTTGGCGAATACGGCGGCGGCGTTCGGGTCGGGACCGCCTCGGACCTTGAACACGCAGCTGAACCCGCCCAGCGTCGTGCCCGGTCCGTCGTCCGGGAAAACACGTTCGACCGGTAGGTTCGAGGCGCGCAGCGGCTCGACGTTCGTCTGGACCAGCGATAGGCCTATGGGGTAGTTGCCGCGGGCAACCCAATCCGCCAGCTGTCGATAGTCCACCGTGAAGGTCACGCCTTGGCCTACGTACAGATCCCTGACGTACTGCTCGCCGAACAGCGACCACACATAAGCCAGCGTTGCTCCACCCGAGCCGCCGACGCGTGGATCGTGCGAAGCGATCTTGCCTTTGTATTCAGGCTTCAGCAGATCCTTCCAGGTGTGAATGGAGCTAGGCTGCACGAGATCGCGATTGACGAACAGGTCGGTCATGACCCAATCCGCGCCCTGCAGCCCCAGATGAAGGTCCTTGGCTTCGCCCGGCATTGGCTTGAGCAGGCGCGGTGAGCCTTCTCGCCATAGTTCGGGCTTGAGGACGTCGGGATCGACCACCAGTTTGGCAACGTCCTCGAAGATCAGCTGCCGGTCTGCCGGCGTGTAGTTGTAACTTACGCCCGACAAGTTGATGTCGATCGTGGGCTTGCCCGCCTTGGCCTCGCGATCGAGGCGCACCTGGGACTCACCCGAGGCCAGGCCAATGTATTCGACCGTGATGCCGTGGGTCTTCTGCATGCCCTGGACGATGGCCTGCCGAAGGTTGGGGAATGGTGGCCCGGAGATGACGACC
>DATGVV010000608.1:0-2227 GCA_035299885.1 Chloroflexota bacterium
TCAATCGCCGCATCCCGACGTTCATCGGCACGACCGCGCTCGGGGCTCACGAGGTCTATCGCCGGATGTGCTTCATCCGCGAGCGCGGCGCCGACGGCACCTTGCTCGGCATGCCCATGTGGCAGCCGTGCACCGTCGATATGGCGGTCGAGTACTACGCCAGCGTCTCCCAGGCCTTTCCCGACGTGGCCATCATGGTCTACGCCAACTCGCGCGCCTTCCGCTTCGACTACACGCCAGAGTTCTGGGGGCGCGTCGTCGCGAAGGCGCCGGCCGTGATGTCCGCCAAGTTCTCGAATGCGAACACCTTGCTGGACTGCTTGAAGGCGAGCAAGGGCCGGGTCCACTTCCTGCCGAACGAGGGCGCGGCGCTGCGCTTCGCCGAGCTCTCGCCGGACACGACCAGCGCCTGCTGGGCCACAGCGGCTTCGATGGGACCGCGGCCGGCGATTGCACTGATAGACGCCATCCTGGCTCGCGACTGGCCGCAGGCCAAGGCGGTGGACGCCGACCTGAAGTGGGCCTCCGAGCCGGTGGAGGGCATCATCCGCAACGTGGAGCTGTTTGCCTCCTACAACATCCAGGTGGAGAAGATCCGCATCGACGCCGCGGGCTACTCGAAAGCCGGCCCCATCCGGCCACCCTACAACGTGGTGCCCGCCGAGATCGCCGAAGCTTCCCGCGAATGCGGCCGCCGCTGGGCGGAGCTGGTGCAGAAGTATGTACCCTCTCCTGCCGCGGCGAGAGAGAGCTAGAGTGAGGGTACCCAGCCCCTGGCTGGCGCTGGGCGCGGCCCTGCTGCTAACCGCCTGCGGCGGTACCGCGGCGCCAGCCGCCAGCGTCCCAGCCTCTGCCCAGGTCAAGCCTGCCGCGATCGCATCGGCGCCGGCCAAGCCGGCCGCCTCGGCTGCCGCATCTGGCGAGCGCCTCGTCGTCTCGCACAGCCAGCTCACGTCTACGCCGAATGCCGCCGCTGCGGCGGCTGGCCTATTCGCCAAGCACGGGCTGAACGTCGAGGTCCGCTACATCCCGCAGGGCGCCACCGGCCAGCAGGTCCTGCTGTCGGGCGAGACCCAATTCGGCGAGTTCGGCGGCGCCGAGATGGTGGCTGCTGCCGCCGGCGGCGCCGATCTGCTCATCCTGGCCAACCTCGAGCCGGTATACCCCTTTAAGTTCATGGTCCCCAAGGACGTCCAGAAGCCGGCCGATCTCAAAGGCAAGCGGATCGGCATCACCACCGTCGGGTCGGTGGACGACACTTCCATCCGCGCGGCCCTGCCGAAATTCGGACTCGATCCGACCAAAGACGTGACCCTGGTGCCGGTCGGGCCTGAGCCGGCCCGCGTGGCGGCGCTGATCAACGGTCAGATCCAGGGCACGGACGCGACGCCCAAGGCCGTGCTCGATCTGGAACAGGCCGGCATGCACGCCTTGTTCGACATCGCCGAGCTGGGGCTGCCGGCCGCCACCGCGGCGATAGCCGCCCAGCGTCCGTGGGTCAACGGCCATCGCGACGCGACGCAGCGCTATATGGACGCCATCGTCGAGGCGATCGCATTGGAACGGAAGGACAAGGCTTTCGAGCAGGGTGTGATGAAGAAGGTCTTCAGCATCGACGACCAGCGCGTTTTGGACGCCGTCTATGACTATTACGTCCTGCACTCAATGGCCGCCGTGCCTTTACCCAAGCTGGAGGACTTCAAGGCGACGGCCGAGCAGGTGGCGGTGCAAAATCCGAAGGTGAAGGACCTCGACGTACCCAAGCTGCTCGACGCCAGCTTCGTGCAGAGCGCAGTCGATCGCGGGCTGAACAAATGAGGAGGTTGCGGCATGGCTGAGCGCATTCCGTTTGCCATGGCTATCGGCGAGCACGAGCGCGGCCGCGCCCTGACGGAGGGCCGCGTTCAGGCTGAAGGCCTCGACCTGACAGTGCCAACCTTCCAGAACGACGGCGAGCGCCACGACAAGTTTCTGGCCGGCGAGTACGACGCCTGCGAGCTGTCCATGGGCATCTACCTGACGGCCCACGAGCGCAGCTCCGAATTCACGGCCATCCCGGTCTTTCCCAACCGCCGCTTCCGCCACTCCTACATCTTCATCAACCGCGACTCGGGCATACGGGGCCCGCGCGATTTGGCCGGCAAACGCTTCGGGATTAACTCCTGGCTAAACACCGCCTCCGTATGGGTGAGGGGCATGCTCCAGCACGACCACGGCCTGGACCTGC
>DATGVV010000609.1:0-5197 GCA_035299885.1 Chloroflexota bacterium
AGCCGGCGGCGTCGGGAGCGGCCAGCGCCAAGCCCGCAGCCAGTGGCTCCGCCGCGGCCGCAGCCAGCTTCGACGGCACGCTCCTCATTGGCGCGCCCATGTCCCTCACCGGCTCACTCAACAATGAGGGCCGGCTGGCCAAGCAAGGCTACGACCTGTGGGCCGACGTGGCCAACAGCAAGGGCGGCATTAACGTCGGCGGCAAGCGCTACAAGGTCGAGATCAAGTATTACGACGACCAGTCCAAGCAGGACCAGGCGGCGCTCCTCACCGAGAAGCTGATCACCCAGGATAAAGTGCAGTTCCTGCTTGGGCCCTACGGAACCGCCAGCACCTTCGCCGCCACCGCCGTGGCCGAGAAGAATAAGATGCTCATGGTCGTAGGCAACGGCGCGGCCAACAGCATCTACGACCGCGGCTTCAAGTACACGTTTGGCATCCTCAGCCCCGGCGTCAAGTACATGACCGGCGTCGAGGACGCATGGCTGGCCCAGAATCCCAGGCCGGAAAAGCTCGCCATCATGGCTGCCAACGACGCTTTCTCGCTCGAAGTGGCCCAGGGCGCCAAGGATGGGGCCGACAAGAACAAGCTGCCGGTCGTCTACAACCAGAGCTATCCGCCCGACACCAAGGACCTGTCCTCGGCGCTGAACCAGGTGAAGGCCTCGGGCGCAGACGTGCTGATCGGCTCCGGCCACCTGGAGGACAGCTTGGTGCTCATGAAGCAGGTCAAGAGCCTCGGAGTCAACTTCAAGGGCATCGGCCTGAGCGTGGGTCCCTCCACCCCCGAGTTCTATAACGCCCTTGGCAAAGACGCGGATTACGTGTTCTCGGGCGTGCAGTGGGTGCCCGAGCAGAAGTCCACTGGGCCAATCCTCGGCAGCGCCCAGGACTACACCGACGCCTTCAACAAGAAGTTCAACGAAGTACCTGAGTACCACAGCGCTGATGGTGCCGCGGCAGGCGTGGCGCTGCAGCTGGCCATCGAAAAGGCAGGTTCGCTGGACATGGAAAAAGTCCGCGCAACCTTGGCGGCGCTGGACCAGGACACATTCTACGGCCGGATCAAGTTCGACAGCCGCGGCTTCAACGTAGACAAGCCCATGATCGAGATCCAGATCCAGGGCAAGGACAAGCTGATCCCGGTGTGGCCGGAGAAGGACGCCGCCGGCAAGATCATGTGGCCAGCACCAACCTGGGATAAGCGCTAGCTAGAGCTTGCAGATCCTCCAGTTCGTCATTGACGGGCTGCTGCTGGGCGGAGTCTATGCCGCGGTCGGCGTAGGCTTCGCCCTCGTTTGGGGGATCATGAACATCATCAACCTGGCGCACGGCGCGATGATCATGCTGGGCGCCTACGTCACGTTCTGGCTGTTCAAGCTGGCTGGCGTCGACCCATTCGCCTCGATCCCCGTGGCCATGGCGATGCTGTTCATCCTCGGCTGGCTCATCCAGCGCTACCTGATCAACTACGTCGTCAGGGCGCCGATGCTCATCACGTTCCTGATGACGTTCGGCCTGGAGCTGCTGATTGTCGACCTGTCGCTCAACTTCTTTTCGGCTGACAACCGTTCGGTGCAGACGTTCTATTCCGGGGCGCGCCTCGATCTTGGGGGCCTCGCGATTCCGCTGGTGCACCTCTACACGCTGATGGTCGCGCTGGTGCTGGTCACGCTGCTGCAGCTGTTTCTGGTGCGCACGCGCATTGGCAACGCGATCCAGGCTACGTCCATGGATCTCGACGCCGCCCGGCTCGTCGGCATCAACATCAGCCGCGTTTACGCATTGACGTTTGCCATCAGCGCCGCGGCAGCCGGCGCAGCGGGCTCGCTGATCGGCGTGAACTACTCGATCAACCCCACGGCCGGCGCGTTCTACACGCCGATTGCCTTCGTGGTGTGTGTGCTTGGCGGACTGGGCAGCATCAGCGGCGCGCTGGTGGGCGGGCTGATGTTTGGCGTCGTGCAGTCGATGTCACAGGCGTACATCGGGCCGGCCTACCAGAACGCCATCGCATTCGCGCTGTTGATCCTGGTGCTGTTGGTGCGGCCCACCGGCATCCTCGGAGTCAAGACCGCCACATGAAACCGCCCGCGGCACGCTTCGCAGCGCTGGCCGTGCTCATCCTGGTGCTGCTGGTGGTGCCGTTCGTGTCCACCGGGTACATCCTGCGGCTGCTGACGTTGCTGTTCACGTTCGCGGTGATGGCCAGCGCCTGGAACCTGATCGGCGGCTTCACCGGCTATGCCGACTTCGGCGTGGTGGTCTTCTTCGGCCTCGGCGGCTACACCACGGGCCTGCTGATGCTCAAGGCTAAGGCGCCATTCGTGGCTGCCTGGCTGGCGGGCGGGCTGGTGTGCCTGGTGTTCGCTGTCCTGATGGGCCTGCTGCTCTTGCGGCTTCGCGGCCACTACTTTGCCATCGCCACGCTGGGTACCTCATTTGCCGTGCGCGAGGTCATCGCGAACTGGCCGAGCGTAACCGGCGGAGGCACCGGCATATCGCTGCCGATCTACCAGTTCCCCAACAGCGTCTTCTACTTCATCATGCTGGGGCTGCTGATCGTCATCGTGTCGCTGACGCGCTGGATCAGCTTGAACCGGCTGGGCTTTGGCCTCGTCGCCATCCGCGAGAACGAGCAAGCCGCCGGGGTGCTGGGCGTGAACGCCGTCCGCTACAAGGTGACGGCCTACACGGTGTCCGGCTTCTTTATCGGCATGGTGGGCGGCGCCTACGCCTACTGGATCACGTTCATCGATCCCGGCACGACCTTCGACGTCGGCATCACCGTGGAGGTGGTCATCATGGCCGTGCTTGGCGGGGCGGGCACCGTGGCCGGACCGCTGGTTGGCGCCTTCATCCTGACCATCATCTCCGAGGTCCTGAACGGCTACGTGCCCAGCATCCATCTGACCGTCCTGGGGATCATCATCGTGACGGTCGTGCTGCTGATCCCCGGCGGAGTCATCGAGTACCTCGGGTTGAAGCGCAAGCTATCGTTCCGCTCCATTGGCGCCACGCTGGCCGAGACGAGAGTGTGATGCCACCGCTGCTGGAAATTAACAACGTTACGAAATATTTCGGCGGCCTACCGGCGGTGCGTGACGTGAGCTTCAGCATCCAACCAGGCGAGCTGGTGGGTCTGATCGGCCCCAATGGCGCCGGCAAGACCACCATCATCAACCTGATCTCGCGCACCGAGCGGCTGTCGGCCGGGGACATCCGCTTCAAGGGCCAGACTATCTCCGACAAAGCGCCCCACGAGATTGGTCGGATGGGTATCGCCCGCACGTTTCAGGTGGTGCGCCCGTTTCGCAGCATGAGCGTGCTGGAGAACGTGGCGGTGGGCGCCTTCTTTGGTTCTGACGGGCTCAAGCGCAGCCGCGCCCAAGCGCTGGACAAGGCCCACGAGGTCCTCGCACGCGTCGGCCTGGATCACAGGTCCGAATACCTGGCCGACGCCCTCACGGTTCCAGACCGCAAGCGCCTGGAAGTGGCGAAGGCGCTGGCCATGGATCCCGAGCTGCTGCTGCTGGATGAAGTCATGGCCGGCCTAAACCTGGCCGAGGTCGAGGAAGCCATGTCGCTCATCCAGGAAGTGAACCGGCAGGGCGTCACCGTGCTCGCGATCGAGCACGTTATGAAGGCCATCATGGGCATCAGCCAGCGTGTGATCGTGATGGATCACGGCCAGCAGATCGCCGCCGGCACCCCATCCGAAATCGCCTCGAACCCGACCGTCATCAGGGCCTACCTGGGGAAGCGCTACGCGGCGCGGAGCGCGGCGGTCCCAGGTCCCAGGTCTCAGGTCCCAGGTCAGTAACGATGCCCATCAGGACATTCGAAGATATCGAAGCCTGGCAAGAGGCGCGCAAGTTGAACAAGGTTGTGCACCAGCACGGCACCGATCGCCTCATCGCAGGCTTCATGCGCTACTTGCGGCGATCCAGCATGCGAGGGCCAAAATACACATGAACCAGCGACCTGGGACCTGGGACCTGGGACCTGGGACTCAAAACGAACCCCTCTTATCCATCCAAGCCCTCAACGTGGCCTATGGCGACGTGCAGGTCTTGTGGGACGTGAGCCTGGACGTGCGCCGGGGCGAGATGGTGGCCTTGATTGGCGCCAACGGCGCCGGTAAGTCGACGCTGCTGGCGACCATCTCGGGGCTGATCCGGCCGCGATCGGGCCGGATTGCCTTCAACGGGCGAGACATTGCGGGCGCGCCGGCAGACGCCATCGTCCGGGCCGGCATTGCCCAGGTGCCTCAGGGGCGGCGGCTGTTTGCCGGGCTCACCGTTCGCCAGAACCTGACGCTGGGGGCGTACACTCGCCGCGATGGCGATCGCGAACGAGACCTGCGCTGGGTGCTCGATACCTTCCCCCGGCTCAAGGAGCGCCAAACGCAGCTGGCCGGCACGATGTCCGGCGGAGAGCAGCAGATGTGCGCCATCGGGCGCGCCCTGATGTCCAGGCCGAAGCTGCTGCTGATCGACGAGCCTTCGCTGGGCCTCGCCCCCGTCCTGGTCGACGACCTGCTCGAGGTGCTGCGGACCGTCCACGAGCAGGGCACCACCGTGCTCATGGTCGAGCAGGATATCCAGACCGCGCTCGAGGAGGCCGATCGGGGCTACGTGCTGGAGACCGGCCGCATCACGATGAGCGCTCCGGCCGCTGAGCTGCTGGCGAACGAGGATGTGAAAAGGGCCTACCTTGGGGTGTAGCCGTCCATGATCCCGCTGCGGGACCTGAACCCCACCCGGAGCTTTCCATTGGTCACGATCCTCATCATCGTCGCCAACGTGCTGGTGTTCTTCTACGAGCTGACGCTGCAGGCGACGTCGCAGCGGGTGATCGACGCCTTCTACGAGTTCTACGGCTTCGTGCCATGCATCATCACCAGCAGCTGTCCCCGGCTGGCGCAGGCGCTGGTCGCCGCGCACGACCCAGTCAGCCCCATTGGCAGCCTGTTCACGGCCATGTTCGTCCATGGCGGCTGGCTGCACATCGCCGGCAACATGCTGTTCCTGTGGATCTTTGGCAACAACGTCGAAGACGAGATGGGCCACTTTCGTTACCTCGTCTTCTACCTGGTGTGCGGCCTAATCGCCGCTTTTGCACAGGTTGCGTTCGACCCCACCTCGATGGTCCCTAGCCTGGGCGCCAGCGGCGCCATCGCGGGCGTGCTGGGGGC
>DATGVV010000610.1:0-7797 GCA_035299885.1 Chloroflexota bacterium
ATGCTCGGTCTTTCCTACTGCATGGGCCTTCTGTGGTACGAGCTGCTCCCTGGCAAGCTGCCGGAGCACACCTACAGAGTGGCCGCTTACCCGTTCCTCGGCATCTTCGCGGCCCATGCTCTCCTGCCGTGGATGTTCGGCACCTCGATGGCCGATCCCGCGGTTGGCGGCGTCCACATCTTTACCGCGCTCATCGGCTCGCTGGTTGGCGTGATCCTGGACTGGATTATCAGCCAGGCTCGGCATCCCGCGACCATGCCGACGATGCGCACCGTCTCGCACGGAGCCGCGGCCTAACCTAACAAAAACGAGGACAGGCCCGCCCGGCGTCCTTCCGCCCCTTCGCTCTCCAGCTAGTACAGCTTGGTAACGCGCACGCCGCTGTAGAAGTAGCGCAGGATCTGGTCGTAGCTCCAGCCCCCGGCGGCTCGCTTGATAGTGCTCCGCAGCGGCATTCCCACTCCGTGGCCCAGCAGGCTCATGCCGTTGCTGTCCGGATCGGCCACGCTTACCAGCCAGGCATGATCGCTGCCGTGCCATACCTCAGCCCAGCTCCGCGTCCGCCCGTCGGAGTGCGAGTAGTAGGGGGTGACGGCCACCGCGCCGCTATAGGTCACCACCTGCCCCGACGTGGCTTGCTCCCCCTGCGTCAGCAGGGGTCCGATCGTCTCGCGATGGTAGCCGCTGTAGATCTGGTTGGCCCCGGTGTAAGGCGCCACCCAATCCGTCGACGAGCCCAGGTCGAATGGCTCCCCCCAGCCGGCATCCGCGCGATGCCTTTGCAGTGTCGATAGCGCGTACGTCCGGTAGGCCACCGCCAGCGCTTTGTACGCCTCGGGGGCCAGCCCTTCGGGCTCCTCGCCGATGCCCTTCACGTAGTCCTCGAGCGGCAGCTCGTCGATGACCCACAGCTTGTTGGACTTGGCCGAGAAGCTCGCTTCCAGCACGCCCCGGAAGTCCCGCGCGTAGGACGGCACATCTGGGGCGCTCAGGATCGTTCCAGCGCCCGGCGTAAACCGGATGGGCAGCGCCGACGGGATGTTTTGCCCCGCCACGTTCAGCGTGTAATTGCCTGGTGCGCCGGCGGTCACGGTAGCGGTCTGGCCCGGCGCCACATTGGCCAGCTGCTTGCCCGTGGCGTCACCCGCCGTGAAGGCCCCACTGCCGGCCACCTTCACGCTGCTCCCGCCAAAAACCGCCACACGGATGATCGGCTGCGCCTGGGGCGGGGAAGCCACGTCGACCGGTCGGGAGGGCGGCGGCGTGAGCTGCGCAGCGTCGGTCATTGCAGGCCCGCTTGGGGCTGACGCCACGGCCGGCGCGGAGGCCGCTCGTTGGGCAAGGTACTCATCGCCCAGCAGGCCCAGCATTACCTCCGAGCCGTGCAGCTCGAAGCGAGTTCGCTGGAAATACTGGACCGTGAAACCCGCGCGCTGGAAAGGCTCGGAGCTCGGATAGCCGAAGATGTCCAGCCCGCCGCGGGCGTCGAAAAACTTCAGGAATGGGCCGCTCAGAGTGTGGGACGTTTCCGGGTAGAAGCGGGCGCCCGGCGCCGGGCCGGCCTTGTCGAACGTCTGGTTCGCCGTGAGGTCGCCCAGCAGGCCCAGCTCCACCTCGTAGCGCGTGCCCGCAAACTCGGGGTGATACTCGAACCGCGCCCGCTGGAAGTACTGCACCGTCCAGCCGTTCTCGCGGATCTCCTCCGTCGTCGGGTAGCCAAAGTTCTCCAGTCCGCCGCGGGTATCGAAGAAATGCTTGAACCCGAAGCTGACCGAATGGTTGGTCTGCGGAAAGAACGTCGTATCGGCCGCCGCGGCATGGGCCGTCGCGGGCAGCAGCAGCAAGGCCGCCAATGCAGCGGCACGGACAAGTCTCAGTCTGGGCACTCCGTTAACGTAATAACGTCGGCGGCGCTTCCCCCGTAACGGTATAGCCGGCATTGGCCAGCCCTCAGTGACGCCGGCCGCCCCGCCCCTATAATCAGGCGGACGAAATGGCAGGGATAATTGCCGTCGCCAACCAAAAGGGCGGCGTTGGCAAAACGGCCACCACGGCCAATTTAGGAGCTGCCCTCGCGCGTCTCGGCCGCCGTGTCCTCGTCGTCGACATGGACCCTCAAGGCAACCTCACGGCCAGCTTCGGTGTGGACAGCCATGATAAGCCGAGCGTCGCCGACACGCTGCTGGATCCCAAGGCTCAGCTGCCGGTCGTCAACATCCAGAACGGCCTTGGTGGCTCCCTCGACCTGGTGCCGGCCAACGAGTCCCTGGCGGCCACCGAGTCCTCGCTCTCGAACAAGCTCGGCCGTGAGGTCCGCCTGCGCGAGGCTCTGGCGCCCTACGCCGAGCGCTTCGAGTTCGTGCTGATCGACACGCCGCCCTCCCTCGGCCTGCTCACGGCCAATGCTCTCGTGGCGGCCTCGCGGGTCATCGTCCCGACCGAGGCGCGCGTGTTCTCGCTCCAGGGACTTCAGGGCCTGGAGCAGACCATCGCCGATGCTCAGTACCTCAACCCCAGGCTCAAGATCCTGGGCATCCTGCTCAGCAAGCTCGACCGGCGCTTGAAGGAGGAACAGACCATGGCCAGCTACTTCCGCGAGCGCTGGGGCGATCTGGTGTTCAACACCGAGATCGGCACCAACAGCAAGATCTTGCTGGCCGCCCACTCCGGCACTGCTGTGAATCACGTGCCCGGCGGAACGCGCGCCGCGGAGCTGTACACCGAGCTGGCGAAAGAGGTCCTGGAGCGTGGCTGATCGTCGCTTTGGGTTTGACCCGGAGCGCTTCAAATCGCTCGGGCGCCAGCAGCCGGGCATCATCAGCCGCATGTTGGAGCACGACGAGACTCCCGTGGCCAAGGGCTTCACCGAGATCAAAGTCGTGGGCGTGGGCGGCGGCGGCAACAACACCGTCAACCGGATGATCCAGGCCGACGTTCGTGGCATCGACTTCGTTGCGGTCAACAGCGACGCCCAGGCCCTGAACCACTCCCTATCCGAGCACCGCTTGCAGATTGGCCGGCGGCTCACCAAAGGGTTGGGCAGCGGCGGCAGGCCAGAAGCGGGCGAGCGTGCGGCGATGGAAAGCGCTACCGAGATCGAGCGCGAGCTCGAGGGCGCCCACATGGTGTTCGTGACCGCCGGCATGGGCGGCGGCACCGGCACGGGCGCGGCCCCGATCGTGGCCGACATCGCCCGCCGGCAAGGGGCGCTTACCGTAGGCATCGTCACTAGGCCCTTCCAGTTCGAGGGAGCTCGCCGCGCTCAGGCTGCCGAGGAAGGCCTCAAACGAATGAAGGACGCCGTCGACGCGCTCATCGTCGTCCCCAACGAGCGGCTGCTTACCCTGGCCGGTCGCGGCACGACCATGGTCGAAGCCTTCCGCATCGCCGACGACGTGCTGCACCAGGGCATCCGCGGCATCGCCGACCTGGTGCTCATCCCTGGTGTGATAAACCTCGACTTCGCCGACGTCTACGCGGTCATGCACGATGCTGGCTCGGCGCTGATGTCGCTAGGCGAGGCCAGTGGCCCCAGCCGCGCCAAGATCGCCGCTCAGGCGGCCATCGACAGCGCCTTGCTGGAAACCTCGATCGAGGGAGCCAAAGGCGTGTTGCTGAACATCAGCGGCGGCCAGGACTTGGCCTTGGCTGAGGTCCACGAAGCCGCCCAGTTTGTGGCCGACGTAGTCGATCCCGACGCCAATATCATTTTCGGCGCAGTCCTCAACCCCAACCTCGAGGGCCAGTTCAAGATCACCCTCATCGCAACCGGCTTCGATCAGGGCTACAGCCCTCGCGCCCGCAAAGATCACCGCGCCTCCGCGCCCGAGCCCCGCGCCACCAACGACCGCACGCCCGTGCCGGACCGCCCGCGCCCCAGCGCCGCCGATCTGGACGTCCCCGCCTTTCTCCGCCGCCGCCAATAATTCCGTCTCCCTCTGGGAGCGGGTTACGAAGAGGATTTCTTCGCCGCGTTGTCCACAAACGAGCCGTCGATGAACTTGCCCATGTCGAAGCCCTTCAGCTTTTCGTTCTGTGTGGCCAGCACGGCAATGCCGTCCGCGAACTGCTCGGGCTTCACTTGCGGAACGGCCGGGATGGCCTTGCCCACGAAGTAGTCGTAGATCACGGTGGCCACTCGGTCATCGTCCAGCTTGAGGTACTTCTTGATAAGCGCCAGCGAGCCGGGCTTGTCCTGCTTCTCGGCGGCAATCGCTGCGAGCACCGAATTCATAAACGCCTGGACCACGGGCTTGTTGCCGTTGAGGAAGGACCGGGGGGTGGCGATGACGCCTTGGGCATTGAGCAGCCCCAATGTAGAGAAGTCAAGCAGCGCGTGGTAGCCCAGCGCCTCCAACGTCAGCGCGTCCTGGGGCTGAGCCACGGTGCAGCAGATCTTGCCCGCCTGAACAGCCGCCATCCGCGCTCCCTCACTGTTCACCTCGAAGATTTGAACGTCCTTGCCGGGCGTCAGGTTCAACTTCTGAAGCGCAACGCGAGCGGCCACGTCCGTTGCATCACCGAACGCGCGCACGGCAATGCCTTTGCCCCTGAGGTCCTCCGGCGTCTTGATCTCGGCTGGAGCTTCGAGCACATATGGGTACACAGGATCGAGCGTGGCCAGCGCCACGATGTCGGCGCCGCCCGCGTTTGCACTGGCAATCACCGAACCCGTGATGTCGGCCAGCTGTGTTTGGTTCGACTGCAGCGCGGCCATCGCCGGCGGCCCGCCGCCTAGCGGCCGCAGGTCCACGTCCAGCCCGTTCTTCTGGAAGATGCCCTTCTCCTGCGCGTACCACAGTGGCAAGTGGGCGCCGCCGTCCGGAAACGACACCGCCAGCTTTACCGGTGCGGTGCTCGCTGGGGCTGCCGCCGGCGCCGTCCCGCCGCAGCCGGCCAGGAACAGGACGACCAAGCCCAATGCACGCCTCACAGTTTCCTCCCCGGGGGGTCGATTTTGGGATCTACGCCGATCTCGCGCAGCACCGCATCCACAAACTGGGTGTCGACCCAGTCATTGAGGCCGATGCTCGGCACGCCTTTGAAATCTTCCGTCTGGTACAGAAAGTCGGACGTCTTCTGGTACTGATCGAGGTTCAGCAGGCCATTGGTAGCCCACGAGCTTGTGAACTGCGGCCACAGATTGCGCAGATCCTCGCGCTTGATGTCCGGCCGGCGTTTGGCCATGGCGTCCACCCAGGCATTCTCGTCCTCGGCAAACTTCCGGCTGGCCTTGAGGATTGCCGCCGTGAAGCGCCGCAGCTGTTCCGGCTTGTCCTTCGCCGTTTTGCTCGTCACGGCATCAATTTTCAGGACGATCGGCGCGGCGTCGAAGTAATCGTCGGCGTTGATCAGCATCTTCACGCCCTTCTCCTGCTGGATGGACACCCACGTGCCCAGCGACATTGTTGTGGCGTCGATCCGGCCCGCCACCAATGCCTGCGCCCGGGCATCGGGCGCGCCAATGCCCGCAAACGTCAGATCGGCGGGCTTGACGTTCTTGGCCGTCAACACCAGCCGGGTCATGGTGTCGTCCAGGCTGCCTGCTCGCGCGACGCCGAAGGTTTTTCCTTTCAGGTCGGCCGTTGACCCGACAGACTGCTTGGCAGCAACCAGGAAGTACTGCCGCGCATCCGGCGAGTGGATGGCCCGCAGATCGATCGACTTCTGCGCGGCCAGCTTGAGCGCTTGATCGGTGGAGATGTTTCCGACGTCCAGGTCGCCAGAAACCATCGCCGCGACAACCGTCGGCGTGCCGTCCAGCTCCTGGATCGTGACGTCGAGCCCTTCGCCCTCGTAATAGCCCAGGTCCTTGGCCAGCCACAGGACCGAGTTCGGCAGCGCCGGCGCCGGCTTGGACGCCAGCCCCACATTCAGCTTGAGGGTCTCCTTCGTGCTGCCCGGAGCTACCGTCCCACCACAAGCCGCCACCAGCAGGGCAAACCCCACCCATGTCATCCTGAGCGCAGCGAAGGACCTTCTTCGTCCAGTCATATAATCTCGCCAGATTGTCAGACAAACAGTCTCTCGCTGTCAACCCGTTGCGCCGCGTCACCCTGGCCGATTCGCTGCTCATCGAGCTGCGCGGCCAGATCCTGTCGGGCCGCCTTCGGGCCGGTCAGCAGATGCCGGCCGAGATCTCTATTGGTGAAGCGTTTGGTGTGGGCCGCACCACCGTCCGTGAGGCGCTCCGCGGTCTCGTTGCAGCCGGCTTCGTGGAGCGCCAGGGCAATCGTCTGGTGGTCCGCGACCCCAGCTCCCTGGGCCAGGACCAGCTCGACTATGGCGCCCTGGCCGCCCGCGTGTCGGTCCGGGAGCTGTACGAGACTCGCAAGCTGATCGAGGTCCATACCGCTGAGCTGGCGGCCGAGCACGCCACCAGCAAAGGCTTGCACATGCTCGAGCGCCTGCTGATTCGCACGGAAGCCCCGCATGATGAGTCCTTCAAGGGCGCCGACGCCGAGTTCCACGACGCGATTGCGCGGCAATGTGGCAACCGCGTGCTGCTGGCCGTGTACGAGAACAGCCGCAACTTGTTCTTTCGGCTGCCCACCTACTGGCGGCTGTTCGGCCACGGCGCCCATGCCGCCGAGAGCGGACCTGGCGAGCACCGCCACATCTTCGAAGCCATTGCCGCCCGCGATAGCGAGGCGGCGGGCGACGCGATGTTCGACCATCTGGACCGCCTCGAGCTGGACCTGATCGCCCGTCTCGAGCCAGAGACACGCGTTGCGAGGACCACCGCATGAGACAAGGTTACAGGGTGATCGACATGGACACTCACGTCACGCCGTCGAGCGAGGTGCTGCTGCGCTACGCCGGCAGCCGCCTCAAGGCCCGCCAGGATGAGCTGACGCCCTACATTCGCATGGTCAAGACGCTGCCTGGTCGCGGCCATCCTGAGATCGACTACCCCATCCTGCGTGTGAAGCCCATTCCCTACGAGCGCGTCGCCGGCCAGAAGCAGGGCGCCAAGGTGGAGACCACGGGCGCCGGTTCCAAGGGGGCCCTGGAAGGTCGCGTGGACAACCTGGCCGGCAAAGGCATCAGCGTCGGCATCCAGCACGACAATGCCGCCGGCCGCCTGCACGACATGGATGCCGAGGGCGTTGACGTCGATTTCATCATCCCCGGTACATGGGCCACCGGCAGCTCGGCGCTCGAGCTCGAGCTGTGTCAGCTGCTGTACGAGGCGTACCACCGCTACATGGCCGACTACTGCTCGGCCGACTCGCGGCGGCTCAAAGGACTCATCCTGGCCCAGGGCGCCAATCCCGAATGGTCGGCGCACACCATCCGCCAGCTGGCCAAGGAGGACTGGCCGGCAGCCGTGTGGGCGGTCCTGCCTGAAGGCATGCCCATCGATGACCCGGATCTCGCGCCCATGTTCGAGGCCATGGACGATGCCGGTTTCCCGCTCATCCATCACAGCTTCTTCTACGAGCCCCCTTACTTTCCCGGCTACCGCGACATCTGGGGCAACGGCATCGTGGCCCGCGCCGCGGCCCACATGTGGGGCGCCGAGCGGCTGCTGGCGTACGTTCTGATCAGCGGGCTGCTCGATCGCTATCCCACGCTGCGCGTCGCCACCGTGGAGACCGGCCATGGTTGGCTGCCCCACTGGATCATCCGGCTCACCGCCCAGAGCCACTTCGTGAAAAACGCTATGCCCCCTGGCGTGAAGCACACCCCGCTCGAGTACGTCCGGATGGGCCGCGTGTTCTGCGGCATCGAGAACCACGAGGGCCCCGCCATGACCAAAGCGGTTATCGACCTGCTGGGTGACGGCGTGCTGCT